>CAJOLO010000182.1 GCA_905235345.1 uncultured Lachnospiraceae bacterium | reverse complement strand
GAAATTGCACCAACAGGACATCCTCCTGCACAAGAACCACAAGAAATGCAGCTGTCTCCAATAGTAAATGCCATAATAGTTACCTCCTAATTGTTAAAATATATAATGTTTATTGGTATTTTCACAATAAATTTATTGTAAATCATGTTAGTAAATATTTCAAGAGTTTTTGAGAAAAATAATCATTTATCTTCATCCTCTGCACGTCTTCGCTTGATACTCTCGATAATTATCTTCTTGGCCTCAATAGCATCATTATTAGTCAAAGGTTCCATACCCTTTAAAGGATATTCCATTCCGAGTTTTTCGTATTTCACCTCGCCCATACTGTGGTATGGAAGAACATCCAATGCTTTTAAATGTTTCAATCCGCCGATAAAATATCCGACAGCTTCCAGATACTTGTCTACATAAGTGATATCCTTAACGAGTACATGGCGAATCCATATATCAACACCTTTTTCATCAATATATTTAGCAAAATCAAGAATGTTGTCATTGGGTTGTTTGCAAAGTTCCATGTGTTCATCCGGATCGATGTGTTTTATATCCAGCATTACAAGGTTAGTGACCTTCATAAGTCTGTCAAACTTGGCTAATAATTCCGGATTATCCCGGTGGAAGATAACACCGGATGTATCTAAGCATGTATGAATTCCCTTTGCGTGAGCTGCCTCAAAAAGCTCGATAAGAAAATCTATCTGCAAAAGTGGTTCGCCGCCAGTTGCAGTAAGACCACCATTTTTGTAAAAGGGCTTTAAAGATTCATATTGAGCGAGAAGATCCTCAACAGTGTGGTCTTCGCCGCCGGAAGGATCCCATGTATCAGGATTGTGGCAATACTTACACCGCATTGGGCATCCCTTGAAAAATACAACATATCTCATTCCCGGTCCGTCAACCGTACCGCAGGTTTCAATGGAATGTATATGTCCAATCATAGTGTCACCTCATTTCATGGATTGCTGTTTTGTTAAGTTTTAGATATTAGTATATGAGCGAAACTCAAGTATAAGTATTGAGTTGCATGTAGCCGAGCAGAAAACATCCATCATCGCTTCGGGACCCGCTCGCGCTCGCGTTGCTCAATGTAGCAGTACTAAACTCGCGAATACCTTCGGTATCCGTTCGTTAAGTGCTGACATTTCGCAAAGCCCTACGCGATTGATGAATATTATCTGCTCTGCAACACGCAACACCTATTTCTTCGATGAGTTTCGAATCTAACTTATTCATGTCTTAAGAACACTGTGTATTTCCTGAACTTTTGCTGTCTGTGAATACCATTACGATAAATACAATTTAGTTTAGTGCATTCAACGAACCTAATACTAATAACAAAAAGGACATATCGTTTTATAAGATATTGCTTTATCGTCTTCAACGAACAGCCATAGGACTGAGCCCTTATATCCACCTGCCGGCGTCCGTTAAACCACTCACAAAACATAACTGAACAGCAATTTGGTTATAGTGTAGAACAGGCAAGGACAAAGTCCTTGCCTGTTCGTAATCTTGTTGTGATTATCTCAAAATCAATTACATAGACTCATGGAATGTTCTTGAGATAACGTCAGCCTGCTGCTCCGGTGTCAACTTGATGAAGTTAACAGCATAGCCTGAAACACGGATTGTAAGCTGAGGATAGTTCTCAGGATGAGCCTGAGCATCTAATAATGTGTCACGGTTAAGAACGTTAACATTAAGGTGATATCCACCCTCTGCTACATAACCATCTAACATATTAACTAAGTTATCGATCTGCTGAGTATTTGTTGCTGCCATTTTTAATTCCTCCTTTTAAAATAATTATTACAATAAAATAAGTTAAATTTCTTTGTTACTTACAAGAACCATCAAGAATATGTTATGCAAAAAGCCTGCATAATCAATCCTGATGCAGTTCTTCATCCATACCTTCCATGAGGGTAGGTACACTGCAGGCAAGGTCGCCCTTGGCACAGTCTGTGCAGCCAAGTGTTACCTCGGATTTCTCTCCTGCTTCTACGGTATCGTCCACAGAAACATTCACATGTCCGTGACCATTGCCCATCATATTGTCTAACATTGATACAATGTCATCTACCTGATTCTTATCTTCCATAATATACCTCCACGGATTGATTAAATATGCTTCTGTAAATAATAAATGATTAAATAAAGACTATCGTCCTATATATCTGTTATTCTAACTATCCAATATCCGATTGAATAATTGTACCAATGGTACAGTTATTCAATCGTTAAATTGGCTGATATTATTTTGATAAGTCAATATCGATATCTCCGGCAAATACCTGATCCTCTTTACCAAGAGCTCCAGGAATGATTGAGAATGTATTAGAAATACCATCCTGAGCATCCTTGAAAGGAATCTTAGCAACTGATGCAAGTGAAGCTACTGCACCATGAGTATCTCTCTTGTGAAGTGGATTAGCACCAGGAGCAAATGGTGCACCATGCTTACGTCCGCAAGGTGTATCACCTGTATTCTTACCATATGTTACGTTAGAAGTAATTGTAAGGATTGACTGTGTAGGAACACCGTTTCTGTATACGTGCTGCTTTCTGATCTTATCCATGAATGTTGTAACGATGCTGGTTGCTATCTCATCAACACGATCATCGTTGTTACCATATTTAGGGAAGTCACCCTCTGTCTCATAGCTTACTACGATACCCTGCTCGTTACGGATAGGCTTAACCTTAGCATACTTGATTGCTGATAATGAGTCAGCTACGATTGAAAGACCTGCAACACCTGTTGCGAAGTATCTCTTAACGTCTCTGTCATGTAATGCCATCTGAATTCTCTCATAAGCATACTTGTCATGCATATAGTGGATGATATTCAAAGCACTTACATATTCCTTAGCTAACCATTCCATCATATCATCGAACTTAGCCATTACATCATCATAATCAAGAACATCACCTTCTACAGGACGATACTTAGGTCCTACCTGAACTCCTGTACACTCATCAACACCACCGTTGATAGCATAAAGAAGACATTTTGCAAGGTTAGCACGAGCTCCGAAGAACTGCATCTCCTTACCGATAACCATTGAAGATACGCAACAAGCGATACCATAGTCATCACCGTGAAGAGGTCTCATCATATCATCATTCTCATACTGGATAGAAGATGACTTGATTGACATCTTAGCACAGAACTGCTTCCATCCGATAGGAAGACGTGTAGACCAGAGAACTGTAAGGTTCGGCTCCGGTGCAGTACCTAAGTTGTTCAATGTGTTGAGGTAACGGAAGCTCATCTTAGAAACCAATGTACGTCCGTCAACACCCATACCGCCTAATGACTCTGTTACCCAAACAGGATCGCCGGCGAAGATCTGGTTGTACTCAGGTGTACGAGCGAACTTAACGCAACGAAGCTTCATTACGAAATGATCAATGAACTCCTGAATCTGCTCCTCTGTAAACTTACCTGCTGCAAGATCTCTCTCAGCATAGCAGTCTAAGAATGTAGCTGTACGTCCAAGTGACATTGCAGCACCGTTCTGCTCTTTAACTGCTCCAAGATATCCGAAGTATGTCCACTGGATAGCTTCCTGTACGTTGGTAGCAGGTTTAGAAATATCAAATCCATAGAAGCTTGCCATCTTAGTTAATTCTTTAAGTGCCTTAATCTGCTCAGCGATCTCTTCTTTACCGCGGATAACATCATCTGTGTAAACAGTACCAAATGATTCCTTCTGAGCCAATTTATCTTCGATCAAATAATCTGTACCGTAAAGAGCAACTCTTCTGTAGTCGCCGATGATACGGCCACGTCCGTAAGCATCCGGAAGACCGGTTACGATATGGTTTGTACGGCATTTTCTGATGTCTGCATCATACACATCGAATACACCTTCGTTATGTGTCTTTCTGTGCTTAGAGAAGAATTCTACGATCTCGTCATCTACCTTGTATCCGTTATCCTCGCAAGCCTTCATAGCCATACGAAGTCCGCCGTATACGTTCATTCCTCTCTTGAATGGAGCGTCTGTCTGGAAACCTACGATTGTCTCCTTGTCCTTATCAAGATATCCTGCACCGTGTGAAGTAAGAGTAGATACAACCTTGGTATCCATGTCAAGCACACCGCCTGCTTCTCTCTCCTTCTTTGTAAGATCCATAACCTGTGCCCAAAGATCCTTAGTATTCTGTGTAGGACCTGCTAAGAAAGAGTCATCTCCCTCATAAGGGGTGTAGTTTTTCTGAATAAAGTCACGTACGTCGATAAACCTCTCCCAGTTTCCGCCATTGAAACCATTCCATGCTTCCGATTTCATCATGATAAAAAAATCCTCCTTTGATTAAAAAAATTATGATGATCATCTGATATTCCGTTCAGTGATCTCCTCATGCTTTTATTATAGTTTTCAATTGTATACACGTCAACGAAAAGTTGTCCGATTATTGTACTTTTTTCAGTACAAAAAAGGCACAAAACTACAAAAATAACATTAAAAAAACATAGAAGAAATCAGTGTTTAGGGAAAATGCAGGATTGTATACAATCTTGCTTCCGGAATATGTTCCTTTAGCTGTGTAAAGAATATGATTTGTGCTACACATTTTTGTGATTTCTTATTTAATGAATACATAAAAAATCATATTTACCCAGAAATACGTTATTGAAAACGCTTTCGCATTTTTTTAAAACATAAATCTGAAAATGAATTTATTTAATTGTGAATCTTATTTATCCAGTCATATTGTTAGAAAAATATTGATACGTGAGAATATAACTGAAAATCATTATCAGTTATGTATAGATAATAATATTCTTTTGTAAAATAAAGAAAACGATTACAGCTTTTTGTGTATAGTTCAGATTGGAATTGTGTTATTATCACGAATGGAAGGAATAATGTTGTAACAATCAACAAATAGGAGGTTTACTTATTTATGATAAAAGAATTTACGCACAATGATTTCGATACAGAGATCAGTCAAAAGTTACCTGTTGTTGT
>CAJOLO010000181.1 GCA_905235345.1 uncultured Lachnospiraceae bacterium | reverse complement strand
GTCATCTTGCAAGTCAGCTTCAACGGCAAATGATCATTTGAATCCGTTATTCGCAATAAATGTTTTCATAAGTTCTACGTCTTTTTCCTGAATATCCTCGTCCGTAAGCTCCTCCTCCGGTATCTTGTCATTCGAAAAACCTGCTTCTAATCTGAGTTTTCCCCATTCTTCGCTTGTTATGATCTCCAGTGGAGGATACATCACGCCCCTATAAACCATAAGCACTCTGGCATTTGGTATAATTTTGCCCGCTATCTCGTAACCCTCTTCACTGTCAAAGGATCCGGAAATCATATTATCTCCATCCTCCCTTCCTGATGCCGCTGCATAGGCATGCGCTATCAGTTTGGGCAATTCGCGTATATATTCATCCTCTATACATCGGAAGCACTCATACCTGTAATCACCATTCTCAAACCGGTGAAAAAGTAAAACCGAACTTATATCTTTTCCCGAAAAAGTCACACAACTAACATCCGGATCAAAGAAATCATAGGGAAGGGTAACAATATCAGCATCATATTTTTGATTACGTCGTTTAAAAAACGCCTTAAGCATAGCATTTCCCTTGTCGCCCAGCTCGCCAAGAGATCTGACCTCCGCCATATTGTCGTTCTTTTTCCGGCTTATCATATCAGACTCTCCTACATCAGAAAGTTTAATTATAAACTTAGAACCATATGTCATGGAGAATCCGAATTTCCAGGAATCAAAGAAGTTCTCGGTAACATGAAATTCTCTAAGTTCTTCTTCGTCATCCGTCTGTTTTACCGGAAGTTCAACAGATATAGCCGTCTCATCCATCTCAAATAAAGCTTCCTCTTCCCCATCAGACTTACTTGTTTTTTTATTTCTCTCATTTAGCATAAGTGCAATCTCTATCACCTGTGCCATAAGGAAATTGCCTACACCCTGTTCTCTTACGCTCTCATGCGCCATGATCCATTCAATATTTACAAGCGGATAATCATCCTCTTCATCATAGATGCTGTACACAACAACTCCGGCAGCATATACCTCTTCCCCGATATGTCGAAGTGCTCCGATTGCATATTTTCTACCTGCCATGATATCCTCGTAATGCTCCACAGGTATCAGTTCGGAAAAAGCCTCTGCGTTCTCAGGGACAATTCTGGTAGATACAGGCCAATACTGTTCTTCGAACAGCCTGATAAGAGAAAGACCTGCCTCTAAACGATCTCTTCCAAAACCGTTAAGAGGTGATATCAACTTCGATAATTCAAAAAAGGAATCAATTACAGAAAGATATATATGCTCGGTATCTTCCTTAGAAAACTCATCTTTCGGAGCCGCCTCAAGAAAATTCAGAAACGCGATCTTATCAATAAGTTCCTCTGTAAGATAATCATCATCCTCAAGAATATTTCTTAGATTATCATCGTATTCCTCATCCGTGATGTACGCATCAAGCAGTTCATTCAATGCCTTACCTATTTCCTCGGATAAAGCTTGTGTTTCCTCATCAATTGGTTCTTCGTTTGTCAACAATGAAATCTGTTCCTGTCTCTTATCCATAATCCATCCTCCTATATCATTTAGTTTGTCTAAGCAACCACACATTTTTTGTATATTACCATATATTAAGTCACAAAACCGTCATAAAATCTGCGGAACCACTCCATTTAACATGTATTTTAATCATTTTCTGTCCTATCTCAAATACCCCGTAGCAAGCTACGTGGTATGACCCTGTTTATGATTAGCGTGTTCACCCCCATAGGTGAGACATTTGACCTCTGTTTTTCCTCTTTCTCCGATTTTAAAAAAAACGAATTCCTGCGATAAAATTGGGATTTATTATTCCGTATCTGTAATAATTACTTTTCCCTCCGAATCGAGCAGCGGAGTAATTCCTCCGGCATATCCCGACTTCCATACAAGATAATTTACTCCGGTTTCCGTGTCTACGAGAATCTGACGGAGGCCGTCATCTTTCAATTGACCTCCATCTTTCAATACAACTTCAAATCTGTTTTCTTTCTTTGCCATTTCTTTTACCTCCTCGAAAAATCCCGATTTGCTTAACTCTCCACAACACCATATAGACTATCGTGAAAATGTGTCATCACAGTGTTACAAAATTATTATAATGCAGCGTAGTCAAATTTACTACACTCAATTTTCCCTCTTTTCTTCTAACTCTTATTTTACTTTTCCCCTGTTATACCCTTTTTCTTAAGTATCGCCTTATACGATGCCAACTTCTTTATTTAATCATCGGAAAGTCGACAATACTATCATTTACATCTATCACAAGAGCTGCTGTCCTGAATGGACAACAGCCCCCGTGATTATTGTGTATCCGTAAATGATACCGGTACTTAACTTAATAGTTATTTTGTAATCTTCTGCTTCTTTCCCTTGATCCCTCTTGCTTTCAGAATCGTCTTATAGGATTTCAGCTTACTATTTGGTACTTTCACCTTTGCATTTGCATTGATACCCTTAAATGCATTTGATCCGACTGTTTTCTTTGTAAGCCTGGTTGTCTTGATCGTAACAGTCTTTAAGTTCTTACATCCGGAAAATGCATTTTTGCCAATCTTCTTAATATTCTTGCCAATCGTAATCTTCTTAAGCTTTTTGTTATTCTTAAATGCATTCGCCTTAATCTCTGTTACCTTGTATTTCTTACCATTTATTGTAACAGAATCCGGTACAGTCATAGTTGCAGTTGACTTATTAGTTGGTGATACATAAGTTACCGTCAGATTATTCGTTTCTTTTGACGTAATGATATAAGTCGCTTTTGTTTTTTTATCTTCCACCGAACCTACGATTTTCGCTTCTTCCACAGACGAATTTGTTGATCCCTGTTTCTCCTCGGTTGCCGGCGTTTTACCTCCAATTGACGGATCTGTTGTATCTCCCGTTGTCGGGGTTGTACCTCCTGTTGTCGGGGTTGTACTTCCTGTTGCCGGGGTTGTACCTCCTGTTGCCGGGGTTGTACTTCCTGTTGTCGGGGTTGTACTTCCTGTTGCCGGGGTTGTATCTCCTGTTGTCGGGGTTGTACCTCCTGTTGCCGGGGTTGTACCTCCTGTTGTCGGGGTTGTACCTCCTGTTGTCGGGGTTGTACCTCCTGTTGCCGGGGTTGTACCTCCTGTTGCCGGGGTTGTACCTCCTGTTGCCGGGGTTGTACCCGTTTCAGTTTCCGATGATTCCGAAATCTTCTCGAATATTGCCTTGATCACCACATTCTCATTACCGATAGTAAACTTGTTATCCGTAATTTCCGCAACCGTCACATCACCTGAAACAACTTTCCATTCTTTGAACTGATATCCATCATTCGGTATTGCAGAAAGCGTAACCTTTATTCCCGTTTCACCGGATGCCGGATCTGCAGATGCGTTTCCGTTTCCATCGCCGGAAACAGTAACAGTGTACGCAATCGGATCCGGTTTGATCTTTTCAATGATTTGTGTCTCAGTACATTCTTGCAGGTACGTGTCTTTTCCCCCTCCTCAGTCTCGGTTGGTTGCTTTATGATTTCCCACTCGCCATAGTTATGTCCTGTTGCTTCTATTACCTTTCCTGTCATTACGCTATCACATCTTGAACACTTCTGATCCGCTTCTTTTCCGTCGTCTGTACATGTCGCCGGCTTCTCACTGCCTGTCACTTTCTGATAATCATGGCCGAGCGCATCTGTTGTTATCGTCTTTCTGCTTATCTCTTCATCGCATACCGAACAGTAGACAACTTCATCATAAGAACCTCCTGACTCGCAAGTTGCAGCCTGTTCATTTTCCCTACCCTTTTCTGAAGGTGTATGCATTGTCAGACGTGGTATATCACAAACATCCTTAGTTTTTATTTCGAACAACTCATTTTCAAACTTCGCAGTATAAGTTGTCGTTCCCATATCTTTACATGTGGCCTCTTTTGTAACTTCTCCACTAACATTAGCATTTTCCTCAATAACCTCATCAGAAGATACTGCCTTTGCCACACATTCTTTTCCGTCATCACTCCATGTATATGTAATCAAATATTCCTTTGAAACAACCGATAACTTACCACTAATATAAATAATATCATAGTTCGCCGTCACATCCTCATCACCATTTTGAATAACCGCTTGATAAGGAGTAATAGTGCCTCTATCCGTTATTATATCTGTCTCATCTGAACTAAATGAGATACTCGTCAATTCATGATTCTCCAAAGCGCCAACAAGAACTGCTTTACTAACACTCTGATCTATATATTCATTTAAATAAACGGTTTGATCCAAAGCGGTTATCTTTACCGGTTTAGGATTAATTATATAATTCTTTTCGACTGTACCACGATATTCTCCTATTCCTTTCACAGTAACGGTTACCGTTCCGGCATCAATTACATTATCACTATATTCAACTGTATAATTCTCGTTTTCAATCAGAGTTCTGTTGCCACACACTACTGTAATTTCAGGTTTTTTGACACTTCCATCATATATAAATTCTGTATTGGAAAGCGATACATTCCCATCATTAAGCACACTTCCATCTATAGAAAATGCCTTCCTGCATTCTCCCACGAAGTGCCCGTTCCCATTTACAATTACATTTGCTGTGTTATCTCCGGAATCAATATTGTTATCATACAATACCGTATAATTAATATCTTTGATCAGGATTATCCCATTTAAAATAACCTTTTCAACTTCCGGTTTTATTTCTTTTCCCGTATATGCATAATTTTCTTCTTTCAGTATAATCTCTGCACCTGAGAGATCCATATCCGGATCTTTCGTTATAATAACTATATAATATGTTTTTTCATGATACGTGGTTTTGTAATAAGAGTAACCGCCAAGATTGAATTCCCTTGCCACGCTCGCAAGAACGTTTTGATCATCTGACATATATGAGAATGTCGTTCCAAAACGATGCGCTTTCGTTCTAATTGATGTTGCAAATTCCTTATAATTATCATCCTTTGAACAGTAAAAACCTGCTTTATAATAATAACTATTTTCAAAATCATCATAAAAATTCCCGGTAAGGTCATATAACCAATGGATTCCTGTACCGGATGTAGTGTAAGCATGATGAGTACTTTCAAAATCACTTGAAGGCATACCAAAATACTTGTTAAAAAAGCCTTTATCCCCACCTATATCATCCCATGTCAGATCCATGTACATATAGGTTGACCCGCCATCATAAGAAACAGCATTCCACGTATGCCCCCCTCCGTCTCCTGCAGTTCCAACAATATAGTAATTAGGAATATCGAGGTAATTCATTATGAGAGAAAATGCATCGGTATAACCCTCGCACACTGCCTTGGAATAATCAGAATCAAACACACCCTGTACACTGTGTGCCCATTTTGAAGGTTCAGGGGATGTACTATCGTCCTTATAAGCATAGTCTACATCCGTAATGATCCTGTCATGAATCAGTGCTATTTTATCATAAGTATCATCTACTTTTTCGGCTAACGATGCATATTCTTTCACTCCGTTAATTATCTTATTATTGATACTATTCCTATTAGAAACATATGCATACTCCGCCTCAGTACACAAATATATACTTGTACCTGTCCACCAATAACTATTGCTGATCCAATAATAACCCGGATGATCATAATCATAGGCACAAAATGCTTGTAATGCCTCATCTAAATTCAACCCCAAATCACTATAATTTAATTGCGCAACAACATATACTGACTCAATACCCGATTCCGTTAACATTTGTGTAGCAGGTAAATCTTCTGATGCATTCATAAAGTTAATCGAAGCAGTATTTATTTCTGAATAAAAAGTAATCTGATTAGGCTTTGACAATGCATTAAATCCGACTGACCCTGCGCCTTTTGAAAAAACATTATCTGACGGAGAATTAAAGATATTTCGAGAACGAACAACACTCGGTTTTTCAACTTCTACGTCTTTTTCTGCCTTATATCCTACCATAGGTGACCAACCGCCAACCGGCATAGCATTTTCCGAAGACACTTCGTTTACTTCAGTCACTTGTATTTCATCAGAAGGCAAAGCAGTCTTAGCAATAACATCATCTGCCGGCAATGCTACCGAAAATAATCCCAACAACAATCCCAGTACCACATAAGATCTTTTCATAGTCTCCTCCTTTTGTACTTCCCGGTATTTCGTTATGATCGCTCTTTTTTGTTACATTTACGTCCAACACTTATTTCTGAATAGTTACGATTTGTCAAGACTCGCTTGCGATTCTTCCGCGCCCGAGCGGTATTGCGAAGCAATTAATTCTTCTTTGCGAGGTCGCATTCCACGGAGCTTTTTGCATTATAGGAGACGAAGTTTTCCGGTAATGCAAAAAGCGCCACCAAAGTGACGCTTATAATTCATAATACAATGTCACTAATTCGTTCCATTGTCTCCTTATAAATGCAACTGGCTGCCATTTTACAGGCCCTATAGTTTTGCGTCACTACGTTTCCCTAGATTTGCCTACATATATTTTCTTGGCTTTCAAATTAGTTATATTTTAGCATAAATGTATGAAAACAACAACACATTTTAGCGACTATGTACAATTCTTACCCTTGGCATCCGCATACATCGGATTATGTGCGATAACTGCAAACTCATCTATAATGACTAATCCGCGTCCATGACATAAGAGTTCCGGAACATTTTCAAAACGTGAATGATTATACCGGCATCCTTTGAGCCACCTGTCCGGAGTTTGAGAGCCACCCTACCGGCTCACCAGAGCCAGACATTCCGGTAATTCAGAGCCACTTTTGGGGCTCTATTACATAAATTCCTTTATACTGTAGGTACACACCATTTGGTGTGAATACAGATAAAGGAGGTCACACTTATGA
Source organism: uncultured Lachnospiraceae bacterium (assembly GCA_905235345.1). Taxonomy (GTDB): domain Bacteria; phylum Bacillota; class Clostridia; order Lachnospirales; family Lachnospiraceae; genus CAG-590. The sequence goes on along the minus strand of CAJOLO010000181.1, from coordinate 1,558 downwards.
CCAAATACCGAGAAATCCTTCGGCTAAAAAGCCTGGGATTCAGCGAACGAAACATCGCAACAAGCTGCGGTGTTTCAAGAAACACGGTTGCCAAAGTCACAAAGCGTGCAGATGAGTTACAACTCAAATGGCCTTTAGACTTTGATATGACCGATTCTGTCCTTGATATCATTATGTTTCCAAAGGACAAGTCAGCTACGAATAAGCGTATGCCTGACTATGACTACATCCGGAAAGAACTTCTCCGGAATGGAGTAAACAAAAAGCTGTTATGGGTGGAGTACTGTGAGGAATGCCGCACGGGCGGTGATGAACCTCTGATGTATTCCCAGTTCTGCTACTACATCCAAAAAGATGAAGAAAAACGCAGAGCAACCATGCATATCCCAAGAAATCCCGGTGAACAGATTGAAGTTGACTGGGCAGGGGATCCTGCACACATCATTGATCCGGATACCGGAGAAATCACCGATGCATGGATTTTTGTTGGTGTACTGACTTACAGCCAGTATGCTTTTGTGGAAGCTTTTATGAATGAGCGTACCAATAACTGGATAAAAGCCCATAACCACATGTATCAATTCTTTGGCGGTGTAACACCTATGCTCGTATCTGATAACTGCACGACTGCAATTAATCATCAAAAGAGTGATTGGTACACACCGGCATTGAATACAACGTACCACGAAATGGCAGAGCACTATAATGTCGCCATCCTTCCGGCAAGAGTCCGGAAACCCAAAGATAAACCGAATGTAGAAGGTTCTGTCGGCAAAATATCCACATGGATTACGGCAGCCCTTCGAAATGAACAGTTTTTCTCACTTGCAGAATTAAATGCTGCTATCCGGGAAAAACTGGATGCCTATAATGCTAGAAAGTTCCAGAAAAAGGAATGTAGCAGGCTCAGTTTATTTCTTGGGGAAGAAATGCCATTACTGGCTGCGTTGCCTGCTACACCCTTTGAACTGTGTGATTGGAAACAAGCCACCGTTCAGTTCAACTATCACATCGCAGTAGACAAGATGTACTACTCTGTGCCTTTTCAGTATATCAAAGAAAAGGTCGATGTGCGTATAACAGAAACAACAATTGAAATATTTTTTAATCACAGTCGAATTGCATCCCACAGACATCTCTATGGAAGACCGGGACAATACTCTACAGTAACGGAGCATATGCCCGAAGACCATCAGAAATATCTGGAATGGAACGGAGACCGTTTCCGCAAATGGGCAGATTCGATTGGAATTAACACAAGTAAAGTAGTTGATGCAATACTTACCTCCGGCAGAGTGGAACAACAATCCTATCGTAGCTGTATGGGGCTTCTGAAACTTGCAGAAAAGTATTCTCCTGCAAAACTGGAAGCAGTGTGTACAAAAGCACTGACATTTAGTTCCCGTCCCAGCTATAAGAGCATTAAGAACCTACTGGTATCCATGAAGGATAATCCAGAAGAATTAATGCCGGACAACAATTCCACAGAAAGCAGAAAACCACGAGGCATTACCAGAGGTGCCCGCTATTATGGAGGTAAAAAATCATGATAAATCAA
>CAJOLO010000180.1 GCA_905235345.1 uncultured Lachnospiraceae bacterium | reverse complement strand
CCCCCAAAAAAAGAATTGTTTTTAGTTGAATATACATCTTGTTTATGTTAGCATAAAATCAGTAAACATATCATTAAAAATATGGTGGTTAGATATGGAAGGCGGTGTTAATATGTCAACGTTACAGGAAGAAGCCGTACAAATGATTAGTGCATTGTCTGATGAAAATGTCAGTTATTTAATTGATTTTATCAAGAGATTCATGCAGCCAACGGCGTTAAAGAAAGACTTTTCTGATGCGGATTCAAAACAGCTTAATCTCATGCAGGAAATGGAAAGCATGAGGGAGAAAGATAAAGGGTATTTTCCGGAATCTTTTGATCAGAATCATATTTGGGAGGAGGCTATGAAGGAGAAATATGGTAGTTTTAATTGACGCAAATGTGGTTCTTGATTATATTACATCAAGAGAACCGTATTATCGTGAATCTTATAAAATAATAGATTTATTGGAAAGGTTAAAGGATATATTGCATTTCATTCTGTTTCTATTATTTGGTATACCTTAAGACGATATATACCTGATAAGTATGAACGAAGAAAATGGATATTGAGATCTTATGGTACGACACTATTCTTTCATAAGGTGCTTTCATCGGTTTTCAACTTTGCCATGGATGATATGGAATTGATTGACAAGAATCCATGCAGACGAGCAATCCAAAGAGAGTGCATAACTCTAAACCATTCATTACACCATTTTATACGCATCATTACACCATTATTACACCAAATGACTAAGTTATGAGAATTTATAAAAAGATATATAAATGATGTGCAAATCTAGTAAAATCAATACTTCAAGAAGTTATAATAACTTATAACAATCTATATAAAATCCCCTAATCTTACGAAATCGTAAGACAGTTTGTCACTGAACTGTAACTTATATATATTATAATCAGGTATAGCGTGTTTTGCTATACCTTTTTATTGTTACAATAATGCTCATAAGGAAAAGTATAGATTATGCAGCAGTGATTTATTATAAAGGAGAAAGGATAAGATCATGGATAATTACATGGATCTGGCAATAAGATATGTGAGATATAATAAGAGGAGAAGTATCCTTACTACGCTTGGAGTAGCGGTTTCAGTAACAGTTCTTTATATTCTGCTTAATCTTGCATGGAGCTATCTTCTGAATTACCGAAGCGAGCTAAGGAAAGACAAGGATTATGAGATTGTGCTGTTTACGGAAAATGAAGATCAGATCGATCAGATAATTGCTGATGACAGAGTTAAGGATGCTACTGTCGGATTATACTATGATTATGATTACTATGATTCTGTAAAATATGAAAATGCAACCTATATCAATACCAATAATCCATACAGGATGGAGAAGATTCTTGAAGAATTATCAAGTAAGTATAATGTGGAAGGTACAATTAATAACATACTGGCAGAAACGTATCTTCAAGGCTCCACTTCCGACATTGCATATATTATTATATTGATAGTTATATTGATTTCTTACATCTGCGCTATATTTGGAGTGGGAATCATAAGAAATACTTTGCAGCTTACCATATTTGAACATATTAAGGACTTTGGTAATTTAAGATGTATAGGTTCGTCTAAGAGACAGCTTAAAGCTATTATATTCCTTCAGGGGTTGATCGTAGAGTTGGCAGGAATAGTGTTAGGTGTTGTTATTGGCTGGATAGGAAGTATTATTATAGGGGCGTTCATAGGATGGGGCTATGTTGGATTTCATTTTGCACCCATTCCGTTTATTTTGTTTGCGTTTATATTTGACCTTTATTTTGTTATGGGAGAAAATGCTAAGCTTGTGACTAAGATGACACCGGTGTCGGCCATCAGAGGAGAATTCCGCTTTAAGAAGGAGAAGCTTAAGAGGAGAAGCAGTGGTCTGTGGGGGCGCATATTTGGTGTTGAAGGCGACTATGCATACAAAAATATACGCAGACATTCAGGAAGATTTGTAAGAACCATATCAGCCATTTCTCTTGGAATTGCAGCTTCGATGCTGATATTCGGAATTGTCAGGTCATTATCCGCTGTAGTCGGCGATATGGATGATATGTACGGATATTATAATTTATATTTTATGTCTGATGCTTTATCATATGACACAAAGGAAGAAATGATGAAGAAGCTGCCGCCTACCGAACTTCTATCTGAAGTATCCGAACTTCCCGGGCTGTCAGAGGCGAAGAGAGTATATAGTAATGAAGTACTTGTGGCTGATTTTGATGATTTTCGCTCACATTTTACGGAAGATAATATGAAAAGAGGCATGCCTGGAAGGTTGATGGGATTCTATAATGATTTTGAGCAGGAAATTAAAGCCGGTGAGAAAAGTGATCATATGATCGGCGAAGTCATGGAGAGTTTGTATGCTGTTTCATGTTCCGGTTATGACAGTACAGACATGGATAGGTATAATGATGTGTTGGTGGATGGAACTACGGATGTTAGTGATAATGGTATCATTATTGTAAAGGGCGGTCATTCTATGTTCTCTGATGATGATATACATAATTATGTGGATTATATGGAATATGTGGACTATAAAGTGGGAGACAGGATAGAATTCGTAGATATGGGAGTGTTCAGGCAAAGATATGCCGAAGAACTTAAGTTGTTCACCGACGAATACGAAGTTCATAGAAAACAACAGCAGGAGTTATATGACAGTTTTGGGGAAACAGGACTTACCGACGAAGAACGAAAGGAAAAAGCAGAACTTGGCAGAATTATTGAGGATGAAAAAAAGAAATATAGAGTGGAAAGCAGGAATCTGTTGTGTGCAGTATACAATGAGGTGATAGCGGAAGGACATACTGTAACATATACTGTTGAGGGAATTGTTGAGAGAGATGTTAATTGTGGAACTATCATTCCGCGAGTATCAATTGTTATGCCGATTGATAATTATTACAAACTGACTGATACTGACGAATCATGGACGAATGGAATGATGTATCATTTTGATGATTTTCCGGTTAGTACATATATGAGAAAAATATATCCGTATGTTATTTCCGAAGAAAATATTGAAATTAGAACAGATTACGGTGATTTGGAATATACCAGTTCCGATTATCCTGAATTTGCTTTTACTATTTATTCCTTCAGAAATGTGGTGATAGTGATCGGACTTATAATCCTTTTTGTTGTTGTCATAACCATATTCAATATAATCAATACCACAGCAAGTGATCTCTATCTAAGGCGTAAGGAATTAGCACAGCTTCGTGTGCTTGGAGTATCTAAGACAGGACTTTATAAGATCGTGATGTTAGAGGGAGTGATTCAGGCGATAATATCCTGTATCATCGGAATTGCAATTGGTACCGGTATGGGCTATGGCTTTTTTGAACTTATATTCGGTATATTACTTTCATATCACTATGTATTTCCTGCTGCAGCAGCGTTAATTTCGGTGGTTGTTTCGGTGCTGATACTCTGCGGTGCAGTGTATTTCCCTCTCAGGCAGATGCCTAATGATGTGGCGGCAGAGCTTTCTACAGCGGGAGAGTAACAGAACCGCCCTTAATATAAAATGATGTCGGACGACCCGGCAAAAATGCAACATTTTACCCCGGGATTATAATATTACAGTAACATAAACAATTGGAGGAATCTACATGGAACACTATACAGACCTTGCCTTTCGCTATATAAAAATGAAGAAAGTACGGAGCAGATTGACAGTACTTGGAGTGTCGGTATCTGTTATGCTGCTTTACATTATTCTCAATCTTGGCTGGAGCTATATCTTAAATGCGCGTGCAGATATCAGGTCAAGACATGATTATGAGATTGTGCTTTTTACGGAAGACGGTACTCAGATTGAACAGATCAACAGTGACAATAAGGTAAAAGATATATCGGTTAGTGACTACTATAAATATGATTATGATACACCGAAAGTATATGAAAATGCTATGTATATCAATACTACTAATCCATACAGAATGGATAATATTCTTTCCGAACTAACGGAGAAATACGGAGTTGACGGAGAATTGAATGATGATCTTGCTCAGTTATATCTGCAAGGCAGGGATGGTGAGCAGATGCGTGTGCTTATTCTTGTATTTTTTCTCGTTTCATACATATTCGCAATCTTTGGAGTGGGTATTATCAGAAACACCATACAGCTTACACTGTTTGAGCAGGTAAAGGATTTTGGTAACTTAAGGTGTATAGGCTCTACCAAGAAACAGATGCAGGCAGTGATATTTATTCAGGGTGCAGTTTTGGAACTGGCAGGCATCATTTTAGGTATACTTTTAGGAACTGTGGGGAGTATGATCGGTGGAGTACTGGCCGGATGGAGTAATACGGGATTTCATTTTCTTCCGGTGGTG
>CAJOLO010000179.1 GCA_905235345.1 uncultured Lachnospiraceae bacterium | reverse complement strand
CCCTTATAATCTTATCCATTCCACAAATCATCATGCTATGCGATAATCAGTTATAGTTTATCACAGCACTATATAAGTTTCTACTATTATTTTATAACCATTTGCAAAGCTCCTGTTTACATATTATTAATTGTACATAGCCTGATAAGGAGTTTCGTAAATACCTGCTCATTATCGATATAATATATGCTCTTTCACATTTCTTGAAGATTAAATCCCGGTTATTCAACAACAAACAGTCTTCCCGAATATGCAGAAAGCCGCATATTACATCTTCCATTCCTGACCGCAATACTCTGCATATTGTCCGAATCATTTCCACCATATATCAAAGCATTCGTATTTATCAGTTCGTGTAGTATATGATTTCCTGATATGCACAATTCAAAATCATCAAAGCCCTTATCACCAAAATTAAATACGGTCAATATTCTCTCACCGCCTGCAGATCGCTCATAGGCATACACAAGCTCATCTCTTCTGTCGGATATAATGTATTTAAAACAGTCACTGTTGTACTCACCCTCATTTAATGCCTTGTGAGATTTATATGTGAGATTCAGGTCACGACAGAATCTCTTAAACTGTTGGTGCTTCGGAAATGCAGAAAGCACATCGAAATCCTGCTCTCTATACTCTGCCCACTCTCTGAACTGTCCAATCTCGTTACCCATAAACGACAGCTTCTTTCCCGGATGTGTATACCAGTATAAAAACATCGCTCTGCACTGGCTAAACTTCTCCTCATAACTTCCATACATCTTATCAACCAGTGTCTTCTTACCATGAACCACTTCATCATGGGAAAATGCAAGCAGATACAGTTCATTATAAAAATAGTGCATGGAAAAAAGTATCTGGTCATAATGCCTTCTTCTCTCCTCCGGCGGATAAGAAAAGAAATCTAAGGTATCGTGCATAAAGCCCAAATCCCATTTATAATCAAAGCCAAGGCCGTCATACTGTACCGGAGCCGTCACTTTAAGATATGAAGTCGAATCCTCTGCAAATAAGATTGTATGCGGATGTCTCTCCTTAAGCCCCGAATTAAGACTCTGCACAAACTTAAGTGCCATCTCGTTGACTCCGCACTCCTGCCTTCCTCTCCAATAGATAATATTGGAAATCGCATCGAACCTTAATCCGTCAAAATGATAATCCGTAAGCCAGTAATCCGCACAAGACTTAAGAAAGCTTGCCACCTCTCCCCTTGCATGACAGAAATTGTACGAGCCCCATTCACTTAACGTCACATCACTCTCCGGCATCTCATAGAGTTCTCCGCCATCAAAATGATTTAGCCCATAGTCATCCGTAGCAAAATGCACCATAACAAAGTCGAGTATCACTCCTATTCCGGCTTTATGACATTCATTTATAAAATATTTGAGTTCATCACAGGTTCCGTATCTTGAAGTAGGTGCAAAAAATCCCGTTGCCTGATAACCCCATGAATTATCTAACGGATGTTCTGTAAGCGGCATAATCTCGACATGTGTATATCCCATCTCCTGAAGATACGGTATCAGAACGTTCGCCATCTCTTCATAGGAGTACCAGTCGCCATACTCGTTATCAGATACTTCGGCTTCATAATTCGCATTATGTAAAACATCGTTTCTTAAATAGCGTTCTTTGTCTATACCATTTTGCCCTCTCCCATACTTTCTTCTCCACGAACCAAAATGTATTTCGTATATATTGAGCGGTCTGTCATACTTCTTGTCCGTGTCCTTCATCCATTCCCTGTCTGTAAATTGAAATCCATCCCTTCGCCTTATGATAGACGCAGAACAAGGTCTTAACTCCATACCAAAGCCATAAGGATCTGCCTTGTCTGTTACCGAGCCATCCTGATGATATATGCGATATTTATACATCTGTCCCTCCGATGCTCCCGGGATAAGAACTGAATATATTCCTCCTCTTCCCTCACAGGACATATCAGTATCATGCCAGAAATTGAATTCTCCAATTACTGTTACACGCTTTGCCTTCGGGGCATACACTCGAAAGCGCACACCTTCTTCCTCAATGTGCGCTCCGAAATATTCATATGCCTTCCATTCATTTCCATTATAAAAATCATTTATATTCATTCATTTATCATCCATTCTTCTGACAATACATAACAGTTATGGCTCAATCTCATCAAACAGATCGTCAAATAATATCTGAATATGTGGAAATCCAACAATCTTAAGTTCATCTTTATTATCATCCGCTATTGTTTTCCACAAATAATATCGGGGTACATTATTATCATAGTCTAATGTATATATCTCTACCTGTCTTTTTCTCCAATCTACAATCCAGTTGATTATAATATAACATGAACGAAAACGAAAGGCAATGGGCAGTAAATGCGAAATGCTGCCTGAACAGTTACGAATAATTAGCACTTGCCTGCATATATTAGATAGAAAGAGTTAGCGGATAAAATAATGGAATTTCACGGCAGTCACCCACTAGACAATATAACACGTAACAACCCATACTCCATGTTAGAAGCTCTTATTCCTTTCGTGGATTATCCTATGAAGCTTCCACTGGCACTGTTAGTGAAATATTTCGAAGTGCGCCTTATATTGAGTGCCTTCCAATCCAAAGAAACACTTTCCCAATATGGTTTACATAATTCATCAAAAGATCCGATGGAAATGCTTGGAAATATTATGGGTGTTTCTCCGGAAATGCTAAAAACCCTCATGTCCTTAATGGAAAGCCAGAATATTTCAGATAATCCGCTATTCCACGCTAATAACGATAATCAATACAATCAATCTTCATTTAATGATAATATGTTCCAATATAATCAATCCGTACAAAACGATCAGTATGAACAAAACGATCAGTATGAACAATATGATCAGTTTGAACAAAGCGATCAATATCATCAAAACAATAATAACACCACTAATAACTTTGATAATATCCACAGTAATATTGAGTCATACCTAAATTACAATAACCTTGATGCTGACAATTTCGATGAAAATATAAAGAATATTTTTGCCGAATATGACCTGTTACAGGCTACAGAATATAACAATGAAACAGATTATGAATCTGCTTCATTTACATATGACACATACTCAGGCAATGATAGCCCGAATAATTCTGAAAGCAATAAGAATAATATAAATCCGAACGAAACAGATTAACCGGAATATAATATAAATAGATATATATCACAAATAAATCATCGCAAGGAGGTTTACATAATGCAGCAACAGGATTTCTTTTCAACCCCGGAATTTCAAAAACTTCATCCATTAAAAAAACAGATAATTCAGGAAATTGCAAGAAACAGCCAAAACGAATCTATTGAATCCATGATACCTAAGATAATGAACATTAACAAAGAATTAAGCCGTCGCAACCTTAACTTTACAAAATCAGAAAGTCGCCTTATGATCAATATTCTGACTCAGGATATGTCTCCTGCCGACAAGCAGAAAGTCGATATGATAATGTCGATGATGTAAAGTGCTATTTAGTTACTTTTTTGTTTTTGAAAGACGCAAGAGTCCTGTGAATATGCAGCGTTTTGCATTCCCACTGTACGGAAATAAGAGTTTCTAAGTATCCCGGATAAGTTTTCTTATCGTACGCGGCACGGTGTGAAGTCGACATCCTGTCTCCGTCACACCTGCCGGACATCCTTGTCCGGCATCCGCTGAAATTATATTGGGATACTAAGAAACTCTAATTTCCTCCCAGAAGTCATACAAAATGCTGCATATTCACAGGACTCTTGTTGTCTATGGCTGCCACTACTGTTAATACAATATAGTTTATAGATTTCGACGAAGCAAATACTTATAGAGCACATTTAGGTTGATGTTATATTACCCTCAAAGAACAGCCGGCAGGTGGATATAAGAGCCCAGTCCTATGGCATTTTAGTAAGGGATTAGAGCTTCTTGGTGTCCCGTAAGTTTACTAGCGATGCGAGCCACGGATGGCGAGCAAGGCGAATTTGAGACAGGATGTCGAATGGAAGCCGGTCGCGGACGTTATAGTAGTCTTGGCGGGACACCTAGAAGGCTCAATCCCGTCTAAACAGCCATAGGACTGGGCTCTTATATCCACCTGTCGACGTACGTCAAAAACACAACCAATTTAGTTCTTTCGGAATTCAAGAAGCTCCAGCCCCTCATTATGCTCAAGTACAGTATTGATAGTCCACTGGTTTGTGAAGAGA
>CAJOLO010000178.1 GCA_905235345.1 uncultured Lachnospiraceae bacterium | reverse complement strand
TCCCGGATCGAATACACCAATAACATCTCCTGCATAGGCTTCGTCAACCACTTTACGATCCTGTGCCATGAGCTGTTGTGGCTGTGAAAGCTTCATCTTTCGCTTACTCTGCACATGATACACATCCTTGCTCGCATCAAAGCGTCCTGAACATATACGCATGAATGCAATTCTGTCACGATGTGCCTTATTCATATTCGCCTGAATCTTGAAAACAAATGCAGAGAATTCCTCAGACATCGGATCTATAAGTCCTTCATTAGACATTCTTGGCAAAGGTGGTGTTGTCATCTTTAGAAAATGATTGAGAAATGTCTCTATACCAAAGGTATTAAGAGCCGAACCGAAGAATACCGGAGAAAGTTCTCCTTTATTAACCTTATCCTGGTCAAGCGGCTCACTTGCTCCGTCAAGAAGCTCAATCTCCTCTATCAGTTGATTATATAAATCTTCTCCGATATCAGCCTTCAATCCCTCATCGTCAATGGAATAATCAGTCTCTTCCGCTTTCTTGGCACCACCTGTTGAAACAGCCTGGAACTTGGACACAACCTTGGTTTCTCTGTCATACACACCCTTGAACTGCTTACCGGAACCAATCGGCCAGTTGACAGGACAGGTTTGAATTCCAAGTACAGTCTCAATATCATCTAACAATTCAAATGTATCCTTTGCATCCCTGTCCATCTTATTGATAAATGTAAATATAGGAATATGTCTCATGACACAGACCTTAAAAAGTTTGATAGTCTGCGCTTCAACACCCTTAGAAGCATCGATTACCATAACTGCCGAATCTGCAGCCATCAATGTACGATAAGTATCCTCTGAGAAGTCCTGATGTCCGGGAGTATCAAGAATATTGATACAATATCCGTCATACTGAAACTGCAATACCGAAGAAGTTACCGAAATACCTCTCTCCTTCTCTATATCCATCCAGTCTGATACGGCATATTTGGAATTAGCCTTACCTTTTACGGAACCGGCAGTATTAATTGCCCCGCCAAATAACAGAAATTTCTCTGTAAGTGTTGTCTTACCCGCATCAGGATGGGAAATTATCGCAAATGTTCTACGCTTCTCAATCTCATTTTTTATATCTGCCATCTTATTATCTCCATATCATTTCTTATCAATAAAAAAAACAGTGTGAACAATCATACCTGCTCTTTGAAAGAACAGGTATGTTTTGTAATCGACTTATTTTGCAACTATGTTGACTATCTTGCCCGGAACATATATCTCTTTGATAACATTAAGTCCTTCAAGCTTATCTGCAAGTGCCTCTTTACCCTTGGCAAGCACTTCATCCTTCGCCTCATCTGCTGCGATATCAATGGTTGCCTTGGTCTTACCGTTGATCTGAACCGGTATTGTGATCTCATTATCCTTGATCGCTTCCTCATCATAAGAAGGCCATCCGGCAGCAAATACTGACTCCGTTCCACCAAGCTGCTCCCAAAGTTCTTCACCTACATGAGGAGCAAATGGTGCAATAAGTCTTACCATGGTCTTAAGTGTCTCAACATCCACGCCTGCACCCTTTGTCAGGTCAACGAACTTGTTGTTATACTCCATAAATCCTGAGATAACCGTATTAAGTGAAAAGCTCTCAAGACGGGTTGTAATATCATATACCATCTTATTACGAAGCTTGATAAGCTCAGGTGTCTCAGGTGCATTCTTCTCTATATTGTTGGTTACCATTGTATAGAATCTTGCAAGGAAACGATATACTCCGTCAATTCCTCTGTCATCCCAGATTGAATCAAGCTCAGGTGGTCCGATGAAAAGCTCATAAAGTCTTAAAGCATCGCATCCGTAATCTCTTACCATGTCGTCAGGAGACACAATATTACCGAGCGACTTACTCATCTTGGTTGCCGCACCTGTCTCTCTGTCACGACCACAGATCATACCCTGGTTAAACAGTTTCTTGAAAGGCTCATCAAAATCAACCACACCTATATCATTTAAGAACTTGGTATAGAAACGTGAGTACAGCAGATGAAGTACCGCATGCTCTACACCACCGATATACATATCCACAGGAAGGTATTTGTCAGCCTTCTCCTTGTCAACCAAAGCCTTGTCATTCTTGTTATCCACATAGCGAAGGAAATACCACGATGAACCTGCCCACTGAGGCATTGTATTGGTCTCACGCTTAGCAGGCTTACCACACTTAGGACATGTAGTATTAACCCATGAATCAATAGCTGCAAGCGGTGATTCACCTGTTCCCGTCGGCTCATACTTCTCTACATCAGGAAGAAGTACAGGAAGCTGATCCTCAGGTACTGCTACTGCTCCACAGTCAGGACAGTGAATGATAGGAATCGGCTCACCCCAATATCTCTGACGTGAGAATACCCAGTCACGAAGCTTATAATTAACTGTCTTCTTACCAAATCCCTTCTTCTCTATCATCTCAGGTGCTTCACGTTTAAGCTCTGCAGACTCTCTTCCGTTCCACTCACCTGAATTGATCATTGTTCCCTTAGCATCTGTGTAAGCTTCTTCCATATTCTCAATTTCCTTGCCATCCTCAGCAATTACCTGAATAATAGGAAGGTCGAATTTCCTGGCAAATGCGAAGTCTCTGTCATCATGGGCAGGCACACACATGATTGCTCCTGTTCCGTAATCTGCAAGTACATAATCAGATAACCAGATTGGAACCTTAGCACCATTTAACGGATTAATAGCATAAGAGCCTGTGAACACACCTGTCTTTTCCTTATCCTGCATACGGTCAACATTAGACTTCATTGAGGCGTCATAGATATATTTATCTACAGCTTCCTTAGTCTCCTCTGTTGCAAGACCTGCCGCCAGCTTATGTTCAGGGGCAAGTACCATAAATGTTGCTCCGTAGAGAGTATCAGGTCTGGTGGTATATACGGTAATTGTCTCGTCTCTTCCATCAACCTTGAAATCAACCTCTGCACCATATGACTTTCCGATCCAGTCTGTCTGCATCTTCTTAACCTTTTCAGGCCAGTCCAGTTTATCAAGATCATCAAGCAGCCTGTCCGCATAAGCTGTAATCTTTAACATCCACTGGCGAAGATTCTTCTTTGTAACCTCGCTGTGGCAGCGCTCACATTTGCCGTCAACAACCTCCTCATTGGCAAGACCTGTCTTACATGAAGGACACCAGTTGATAGGCATCTCCTTCTCATAGGCAAGTCCCTTCTCAAACATCTTGACAAAGATCCACTGAGTCCATTTATAATAATTAGGATCTGTTGTATTGACCTCTCTGTCCCAATCATATATAGCAGCTATCTCATTGATCTGCCTCTTAATATTAGCCACATTCTCCGCTGTGGATATAGACGGATGAATTCCGTGCTTGATCGCATAGTTCTCAGCAGGAAGACCGAAGGCATCCCATCCCATCGGATGAATGAGATAATATCCCTGCATCAGCTTATAACGGCTCCACACATCAGAGATTACATATCCTCTCCAATGCCCTACATGAAGTCCGTTTCCTGACGGATACGGGAACATATCGAGACAATAATATTTCTCTTTCTTTCCATCGTCCACATTAATCGGATTCTGTTCCCATTTCTCTTTCCATTTTCCCTCAATCAGCCTGTGATTGTATGAT
>CAJOLO010000177.1 GCA_905235345.1 uncultured Lachnospiraceae bacterium | reverse complement strand
TACACTTGGTTATGTATGGCAGGTGCCGGAAGAAGAAAAATACCTGAACAGCAAGGCGGAAATTGAAGAGGATATCATAACATTTCTTGCGGGTCGTGCCGCTGAATCGATTAAGTTTGACTCTGTTACAACAGGGGCTTCCAATGATATCGAGCAGGCAACCAATCTTGCAAGAAAGATGATCACCATCTACGGTATGTCTGATAAGTTCGGTATGGTAGCATTAGAGTCTGTGCAGAACAGATATCTTGACGGGAGTCTTGCACTCAACTGTTCCGAGGAGACGGCTACCAAGATTGATAATGAAGTAAGAAAGGTTATCAAGAAATCTTATGATAAGGCATATAAGCTTTTAAAGGATAATGTGAACGTATTGGATGCTCTGGCTGAATTCCTGATTGAGAAGGAGACAATTACGGGAAAAGAGTTTATGAAGATTTATGAGGAAATAACAGGAGAGAGCCTTAAGGCTGCCGATAATGGTGAGGATGACAGAAATTAGAGCGGAGACGATGAAAATGACGCACTCATCCGTTTGGATGAGGCGTCGTTTTTTTCTATTGTTCTTAAGAACGTGTGTTTAAAACAAATGTGTGATAAAAGTATAATGGCAGGTATGTATGAAAGATGGATTTGATTTAAAGGAAGAATTGAAGAAATTACCGGATTGTCCCGGAGTGTATCTTATGCACTCTGCGGACGACGAGATAATATATGTGGGGAAGGCTATCAATCTGAAAAGAAGGGTAAGCTCTTATTTTCGTGCAAAGGTGAATCGAGGGCCGAAGATTGACAAGATGATCTCGCTGATAGACTATTTCGAGTACATTGTTACCGATTCTGAGCTGGAGGCGTTGGTGCTTGAGAATACACTTATTAAGGAGCACAGTCCAAAATATAACACTATGTTAAAGGATGACAAGAGCTATCCTTTTATGAAGGTAACGGTTCAGGAGGATTTTCCACGGGTTCTGTTCGCAAGGCAGATGAAACGGGATGGAGCTAAGTATTTCGGACCATATACCAGTGCGGGGGCTGTCAAGGATACGATAGAGCTTGTAAAGAAATTATATGGAATACGTACATGTAATAAATCACTTCCCAAGGAGATCGGAGTGGGAAGACCATGCCTCTATCATCAGATGGGGCAATGTGCAGCGCCTTGTCAGGGATATATAAGTAAAGAAGAATATGCAAAGCGGATTGATAATCTGCTGGGATTCTTAAATGGAGATTATAAGAAGGTACTTCGGGATCTTGAGACTAAGATGAAGGAGAAGGCGGCTAATTATGAGTTCGAGGAGGCTGCTGAGTACCGTGACCTTATAGAGAGTGTGCAGCATGTCACAGGTTCGCAGAGGGTTGTGAAGACCGGAGGAATTGACAGGGATGTTATAGCTATGGCAAGAAAGGATGCGGAGACTGTGATTTCAGTGTTCTTTGTGCGCGACGGAAAGCTGCTGGGGCGGGAACATTTTCATATGGACTGCCGCACGGAGTATAATGTAGAACCTGAGACAGAGCAGAGTGGAGCTGCGGGTATAGATACGGGGACAGAGCAGAGTGAAGCTACGGGCATAGATACGGGGACAGAGCAGAGTGAAGCTACGGGCATAGATACGGGGACAGAACAGAGTGGAGCTACGGGCATAGATACGGGGACAGAACAGAGTGAAGCTACGGGCATAGAGTCTGAGACAGAGCAAGGCAAAGAACAGAGTACATCTTCTATGACAGAGCAAGAAGTACACAAAGTAGCAGCACAGTCACAATCTTCAGACGATTCGCAGACAACTCCTTACACAACAGAGACAGTTGCGGATACCGGTTCTCAGATCATGGAGGCGTTCATCAAGCAGTATTACAACGGAACACCCTTTGTACCGAATGAATTATTGACAGAGTTTCCGGTTCCGGAGCGGGAGCTTCTCGAAGAGTGGCTGTCTAAGCTTCGTGGCGGAAGGGTGCATATCATCACTCCGCAGAAGGGCGAGAAACACAAAATGATAGATCTGGCCAGAGAGAATGCATCGGTGGTACTGTCAAGAGATCTGGAGAAGCTTAAACGTGAGGAGGCAAGAACAGTAGGAGCTGCGAAAGAGCTTGCCGGGATGTTGGGACTTCCAAGTGCCGACAGATTGGAGGCATTTGATATATCCAATACGAGCGGTTATCAATCCGTGGCGTCTATGGTGGTGTTCGAGAAGGGGCGTGCGAGAAAGAATGCGTATCGTAAATTTAAGCTTAGAACAGTTACGGGACCGGATGATTACAAGAGCATGGAAGAGGTGCTTACGAGACGTTTTACGGATGAACGTTTTGACGTGATGCCGGATATTCTGATGATGGACGGTGGACGCGGGCAGGTCAATGTGGCGCTTCGGGTGCTTGAGAATCTTAACCTTGATATCCCGGTGTGCGGTATGGTGAAGGATGATAACCACAGAACGAGAGGGTTGTATTTTAATAATGAGGAAATCAATTTCCCGAAAAACAGCGAAGTGTTCGGAATGATAACTCGACTTCAGGATGAAGCTCACAGATTCGCTATCACGTATCACAAAGATCTGCGTGGGAAGGAGCAGGTGCATAGCATATTAGATGATATTAAGGGCGTAGGTCCTGCAAGAAGAAAGGCTCTGATGCAGCATTTTAAAGAGATTGAGAAGATCAAAGAAGCATCAGTTGAGGAGCTTTCCGCCGTCAAAGGAATCACTGATGATGTGGCGGTTGAGATATATAATTTTTTTCATGAAGAAGACTGATGCATATCACATAAAAATATCCGATGCTGCATATATTGTATAAAATGTGTGGTAATAGGTATGAATATTAAAAAAGATGAATTAACTATTGCGGTGCTGCTTCCAGTGGCTGTTGGGACGGTTGCAGCATATTTTACCAAAGGAGCACAGTCGGCTTTTGGAATGATGATTAAACCACCTCTTTCGCCTCCTGGATGGGTGTTCCCTGTGGTGTGGACGATACTCTATGTGCTTATGGGGATTGCATCATATATTATATGGAGGCAGGGCTTTGAACGGGATGATGTAAAAACCGCGCTAAAGATATATCTTATCCAGCTTGCCTTTAATTTCTTCTGGTCGATATTTTTCTTTAATCTTGAATGGTATCTGTTCTCATTTATCTGGCTTGCAGCATTATGGGGATTGATACTTGTAATGATATTGAAGTTCAATAAGATAAGCAAAGTGGCAGCATACATGATGATACCGTATCTTGTCTGGGTAACCTTTGCAGGGTATCTGAATCTCGGAATTTACATGCTTAATCATAGTATAGCGTTTTCTAATTAACCGGACCAATAACTTGCCTGCTTTTTCGAATAGCACAGGTCAAAAAGTCTCGACATAGCCGGGGTGGGATATTATAGAAGATCCTTATTCACGCCACTGTAATCGGTTTTCTTGTTAAGGAGTTCGTTGTATATATCATAGGTAGATTTGTTGTAATCTATAGGTTTTTCATGCATGAGGATTTCATTGCGGACACCTTTTCCTGATCCTTTCACATTGGTCTTATGATCGGCAGAATAGTTGTCGGCTTTCTTTCCGGACAATACTGCGATGATTATTACAATTGGAAATAAGATAAATAATGCAGGA
>CAJOLO010000176.1 GCA_905235345.1 uncultured Lachnospiraceae bacterium | reverse complement strand
AATAGGTAAGGGTTGTGGAGAAGAACCAATGGTTAAGATATAGAAGGTTCTCAAGAGCCCATGTGTGCAGTTCATCAATTGATATTCCTTCATCGCGTTTATCTGCCAGAGCATCCATTAAAAGTCCGTAACCCGAAGAAGCTGCCAGAGAATCAACGATAAGAATCTTTCTGTCGGGATATTCTTCTGAAAGCATGTCTCTTGCTACGCATGCGGAATTATGCACACCGGATATGCCGGATGAAAGAGTGAGGTGAAGAATATCTTTGCCTTCTTCAAGAAATGGGCGGAAATAATTTATAAACTCATCCACGTTGACCTGAGATGTTTTGGTCATAGCTCCTTCTGCCATTTTGTTATAGAAGTCCTCGAAAGAAATTGATTTGCCAAGGTCATCGGGATATGTGACATCATCTAACATAAAATGAAAGCATATATAATGAATGTCTCTTCTATTAAAATGTTCTTCATTGATATCTGCCGTGGAGCAGCAGGATAAGATATAATCAGCCATGCCGGGGCACCTCCTTAATATTGTAGACTGAAATAAGTAATATTATGTGTTGATTAAAAAGCGATTATTCTGGTCTGAAATCGCCAAACGATAACTATTATATCATATATTATCGTATAATGCAAAGGAAAAACGAACAACAAACTGTATCAGGTAGTATTAAAAACTATATTGAAGATATAAGATTAATGTATATCAACGGCGCACTTGAACACATTTGTAACGGAGAAGGTCGTGGATTCATAAAATTGTTAAAAAACAAGGCATTTATGGATATTATTA
This sequence comes from uncultured Lachnospiraceae bacterium, assembly GCA_905235345.1. GTDB lineage: Bacteria > Bacillota > Clostridia > Lachnospirales > Lachnospiraceae > CAG-590. The sequence continues at coordinate 3,865 of CAJOLO010000176.1, read as the reverse complement.
TGTTTTAATATGCAAAATGAATAAAATACTTAAGAAAAATAATTATTTTATAGCAAACATTTTGTGAAAAAAAGGTTGCTTTTTTTTGTGTTGTCTATAAAATAGTATGTGGTAAACCATTTAAGGAGGGAGTCGGCTCCCTTCGAAGATACATGCTCTGTGCGGATATGCTTAAGATTCGGATAAGACATATTTAAGCGTAAGCCGGTCCGGTTATCTTTTCCGGCAGGAGCAAGACATGAAATATGCGCTTTGCGACGCATAGTTAGGAGATTATCATGGATAAATTAAAGCTTGAACAAACTGCTAACCAGTTAAGAAAGCATATTATTACTTCGGTACATGCTGCGAAATGCGGACATCCGGGCGGCTCTCTTTCTATGGCGGATATTGTGACCTACCTCTATTATGAGGAGATGAATATTGATCCCGCCAACCCTGATAAGAAGGACAGAGACCGTTTCGTACTTTCTAAGGGACATGCTGCACCGGCACTTTACAGTGTGCTTGCTATGAAGGGATATTTTCCGGAAGAGGAGCTTTTAAAGCTTCGTAAGACGGGGGAGATGCTTCAGGGACATCCGGATATGAAGAAGACACCGGGTGTTGATATGTCATCAGGTTCATTGGGACAGGGTATATCAGTGGCAGCAGGTATGGCTCTTTCAGGTAAGCTGACGGGTGACAGCTACCGCGTATATACAATTCTCGGTGATGGCGAGATTGAAGAAGGGCAGGTATGGGAGGCTGCAATGTTTGCAGGTCACAGAAAGCTCGATAATCTTGTAGTCATAGTAGATAACAATAATCTGCAGATCGACGGTAGTGTGGCAGATGTCTGCTCACCATATCCGATTGCGGATAAGTTCAAAGCATTTAATTTTAACGTGATTACAATAGACGGGCATGATTTCGATGCAATAGCGGCTGCATTTGAGGAAGCGAAGGATACTAAAGGAATGCCCACTGCAATAATAGCAAAGACAACGAAGGGTAAAGGCGTTTCCTATATGCAGAATGCAGTAGAGTGGCATGGTTCTGCACCTAATGATGAATTGTACGCTGTGGCAATGGCGGATTTGGAAAAGGAGGGTGAAGCATTATGTCAGAAGTGAAGAAGATAGCAACAAGAGAGAGCTATGGAAATGCTTTGGTAGAGCTTGGAAAAGAACATGATAATGTTGTTGTATTGGATGCGGATCTTGCATCTGCTACTAAGACTAATATATTTCAGAAGGCATTTCCTGACAGACACATAGACTGTGGAATTGCTGAGTCTAACATGATGGGCGTGGCAGCGGGACTGTCTCTTACAGGTAAGGTACCATATGCAAGTAGCTTTGCGATGTTTGCTGCCGGACGTGCTTTTGAACAAGTAAGAAATACAATAGGATATCCCGAATTGAATGTTAAGATAGGAGCTACTCATGCCGGTATTTCCGTAGGTGAGGACGGACCTACTCACCAGTGTAATGAAGATATTGCGTTGATGAGAACGATACCGAATATGGTAATCATCAATCCGTCGGATGATATCGAGGCAAGGGCTGCAGTGAAGGCTGCATATGAGCATGTCGGACCTGTATATATGCGGTTTGGAAGACTTGCGATACCGATATTTAACGATAATCCGGATTATAAGTTCGAGATAGGAAAAGGCGTTACGCTTCGTGAAGGTAAGGATATCACGATCATAGCAACAGGACTTGAGGTGTACCATACCTTAGAGGCGGCTAAGCTGTTAGAGGCTGACGGAATTGACGCAAGGGTTATCAATATTCATACCATCAAGCCTATAGATAAGGATATTATTGTCAAGGCAGCTAAGGAGACTAAGAAGATATTCACTGTAGAGGAACATTCGATTATCGGTGGTCTTGGTTCGGCAGTGTGTGATGTTGTGTGTGAGAATGCACCTGCACCGGTATATAAGATTGGAATCAGAGACCGGTTCTGTGAGTCCGGACCTGCAGTTGAGCTGATTCATAAATACAAGCTTGATGCAGAGGGAATATATGAGCAGGTAAAGGCTAATCTGTGAGAGCTATCATAAATTGCATATAATTAATCCAGTCGGAAAATCCCCCACCTGTAAGTTGTAGCACAGGTGGGGGATTTCTTCTTATTGAATGCTCCGCAAGTCTTGACTAATGCGTAAATGTGTCTATATTAATCTTAAAAGATCATCAGTGGTCTTTCTTTTGGGAGCTTCACATTCCTGATCAGGATATCCGATGGCGATTAAAGCCGCAACCTTCTCGTTCTCCGGAAGAGAGATTGATTTTGCAACAGCGGCCTCATCATATATTCCAAGTATAACACTTCCTACACCCAGGTCATGAGCGGCAAGGCAGAAGGTCTGGCTTGCAATACCTGCATCAAACATTTCCCAGCGATCCTCTTTCGAGGTTGTAAAGCTTCCGTCTTTCTCGTAACCGCAACGACCACTTATCATGCTTACGACAACAAGCAAAGGTGCACCGTTTATTATATCGCGGTTGTGTGAGAAGCCCAATGTACCATTATTGGCAATATCATTTTTAATATCTGCGTTTTCTACAATATTATATCTTGTAATCTGAGTGTTCTTCCATGAAGGAGCCATTGAGGCTGCCTCGACGATTGCTTTTAAAGTGTCCTGCGAAACCGGTTCGCTTGTGAATTTGCGAATGCTGCGTCTGGTTTTTATACATTCTAATGCTTCCATAGAGTGATTGTCCTCCTTGTGATATTATTGTTACCTAGGCAATTGCGAAACTCATTAATATTGTATATTGGATTGTACATATTGTACAGATTCCATAAACAGCCGCCGGTACTTATGCACCGTATTTTGGTGCATTATGTACCGTTGCGTGCGACAAGCAGCGAAAGCGTGCCTGTGATGGAACTGTATAATATGTACAATTCTGAAGATATAAACAAGAGTTTCGCAATCACCTATTATTATTACCTAATTAATATAGCATATTATGTACTTTTTTGATAGCATGATTTATATTAGATAGAAATAATTATTAATTATCTTATGTATGTTGCAGTTGCTTGGAGGTGTTCTGAAGTATGGACAGGAAAATTCTATATGTTCGCTATGCAAGCATTCTGTTTCGGAGCTAAGAACTGATAATAAGGAATGGTATAAAGAGATTACGAGAACAGGGCTGACGTGGTAAACGGCAGCCCTGTGATGCTTTCAGGATCCTCGTGTAAGGGATCCTCTGTAGCTTCTGATACCGCCTACACAATTAATAACATGATAGCCCATGGAAGAGAGAAGTCTTGCAGCCTGCATACTGGTGTTGCCGGTATCGCAATATACGATGAGAGTTCGTGATTTGGGAAGAGTTACCTGCCCTGATTTAATCCTTTCAAAAGGAAGATTGACCGACATGGGGATGTGCCCTTGATAGAACCGTTCGGGAGCTCTGATATCTATCATTATGGCATTCTCTGATAAAGCGGTAGGAACGATGTTTCTTATGTTGATATTTTCAAATGTCATGATGCACCCTCACTATGTTTACTTATTATTATAGTATGCGGAAGGATAGGTATTTGTTTTAGGATATAATGTTTCGAACATGATGAATTTTTGTGCCTGTTGTTACTATATATGCAGGCAAGCAATGCAATAATGAATGAGTCATTAAGAATTAACAGAGTTAAGGCTTCGTAAACGTTCACAAATTCTTCACAAAATTGTTAGCACTCACTCTTGACGAGTGCTAACAAAAGTGATATAACATAATCAGAAACAAAAAAGAGAAGTTATTTCAAATATTTGTTTCGGAAACGTATAAACCAGCTACAGCTACACAGAATATAGAATGAACTCTTGTCAGAGATATCATTTATTCTGACAGGC
>CAJOLO010000175.1 GCA_905235345.1 uncultured Lachnospiraceae bacterium | reverse complement strand
ACAAGTCCCGGCTTAATCTTCTTAATGCAGAACATACGATATACAACAGGTAATATGCAATTCTGTACTATCATTTTCAAATATTGCCGTAATTTCTTCATATCTATTCATTATATAATGTCAGTAATTAAAGCCTTGTGGTTCACCTCATCCGTCAGCAAATCAAAGATTTGCTGCCACCTTCCCCTATAAGGGGAAGGCTTATGTAAATGACATTGATTCATACACAATGTCATTGATTCTTAATTGATTCATATTACAATGACAATGTCATTACCATTATTGTACCTCATGACCCTTATCTCTGATCACCTTAACCACTTCATCTACATATTGTTTACAAAGCTCATCGGTGGAAGCCTCGACCATTACCCTGATAACAGGCTCCGTACCACTCTCACGGATAAGAATTCTTCCCTCATCACCAAGAGCCTCCTCAACCCGTTTAACAGCAGCCTTAACATCCTCATCTTCTCTCGCTTCCGGCTTACTCTTAACCTTAACGTTCTGTAACAGCTGCGGATATATCTTAAGATCCCTGAAAAGCTCTGAAGCAGCCACTTTCTTCTCAAGAATGACCTCCATAAGCTTGATGGAAGTAAGTACTCCGTCTCCTGTAGTTGCGTACTTACTGAATATAATATGTCCGCTCTGCTCTCCGCCTAAAGAGTGACCGTTCTCCATCATATTCTCGAAAACATACTTATCTCCAACCGCTGTCTTCTCATAAGAGATATTCCTGCGGTCTAATGCCTTGTAAAGTCCGAGATTGGACATAACCGTTGTAACAATGGTATTATTATTAAGTTCTCCACGTTCTGACAGATAACATCCGCATGCATAAAGAATCTTATCACCGTCTATAACATCTCCGTTTTCATCCACTGCAAGACATCTGTCTGCATCTCCGTCATATGCAAATCCAATGTCCAGCCCGTTCTCCTTAACCAGCTGTTGTAACTGTTCGATATGAGTGGAACCACAGTTCTCATTTATATTGATACCATCCGGATTATTATTGATCACATATGTCTTGGCTCCCAATGCTTCGAACACAGCCTTTGCAACTGTTGACGATGCTCCGTTGGCACAATCAAGACCAATTCTCTTATGTTTGTAAGAACGTGTTGCCAATGTCATCAGATAACCGATGTATCTGTTTCTTCCCATCGCATAGTCAACAGTCTTTCCTATCTGCTCTCTCTTTGCAAAAGGAATCTCCGGTATCTCTCCGTCAATATATTTCTCAATCTCCTCCTCGACAGAAGCCTCAAGCTTAGATCCCTGACCATTGATAACCTTAATTCCGTTATCATAATATGGATTGTGGCTTGCCGATATCATTATTCCGCAATCAAATTCATCAAGTCTTACAATATATGATACACTCGGTGTCGGAGTCACATGCATAAGATACACATCTGCACCGCTGGCCGTAAGTCCAGCTACCAATGAATACTCAAACATATATGATGACCGTCTTGTATCCTTGCCGATAACTATGCTCGCCTTACCATCCTCATGGTTCTTTCCGTAATAATATCCTAAATATCTTCCAACCTTATAAGCGTGCTCAACCGTGAGATTCACATTAGCTTCTCCACGAAATCCGTCTGTACCAAAATATTTACCCATGAAATAAATTCCTCTCTGTTCTGATATATTTATAATAGTATAGTATTCTATTTTTTAATAATATTCACTGCATGCTGCATATTTACAATTTCAGAATATGTCACACTTCCGCCGAATTCACCGTCCAACGTCCACATAACAGCCTCAGGGCTCTCAACAACCACACGTTTCGCCTTGAACTGATACATATAATCAGGATTATATTCGCCCATGAGATAAGACGAGAACGTAGCTTGAAAATCAATCGGATTGGTTGGAAACTTAATGAATAATGCCTCGAACAATCCGTCATCGAACTTGGCAAGCTTGGCATTAGGGCTTGTAAATCCTCCAACCGTAAGTGAATTGGTTACCATTCCCAGAATAAAATCATCCTCAATAACATCTCCATCATGTTCTATCTTCATGTGATGAGGTGTAAGATTCGATACACTCTTAATTCCTTCTAACACATACGCCATATGCCCCAGATAATTCTTATAGCCCTGAGGGGTCTTATACGTCACCTCGGTAAATGCACCAAATGCAGCAACATACACAAAGCTGTCGCCGTTAAATGAACCTATATCGATAGGCTGAGGCTCATACTTGACAATTCTCTTTGCAGCTCTTATATGATCCTTGGGAATTCCAAGACTTCTTGCAAAATCATTAGTCGTACCACATGGTATGTAACCAATCGGAGTATCACATCCACATTCCATACATCCCGATACAACTTCGTCAAGAGTACCGTCACCACCTGCACATACTATAACATCATGAACCCAGCCTTCTTCACTGACAATGCGCTTTGCATCTCCTTTTGACTGGGTAGGATATACTTTCACATCATATCCACCCTTAACGAAAATGTCTACAATATCAAAGAGCTTACTCTTTATATGCTTTCTTCCCGCTGAAGGATTCAGAATAAATAACATATTCTTCATCTCTGGACAACATCCTCCTGAAATATTGATATAACATAGTTGTTCTATTATAACTATTTTCTGCCAATAATGCAAGAATATACCATAATTTTACATTTTTTACTTTTTTTATTATGCAATATTACTGTCACAATCTGACTGTACCGGCATTTAAATGAGATGCGTGTAATTACACACATCTCACTAAAATAACTTTACTGTTTTATTTTTTATATTTTTCAAGAAACTTCTCATATCCCTCTCGCCTTAATCTGCAGCTCGGACAATTTCCACAGCCATTACCCTTAATTCCGTTATAACAGGTTAATGTCTTATCCCTGACGATAGAAAGTCCGCCCAGATCATCGGCAAGCTTCCATGTATCCGCCTTATCTATCCACATAAGCGGCGTTTCTATGCAGAAGGTGTAATCCATCGCCAGATTAAGGGTTGCATTAAGGGATTTGATAAATACATCTCTGCAATCCGGATATCCCGAAAAATCACTTTGCGATACTCCTGTTATTATATCAGTGATTCCTTTCTGCTTTGCAAATACTGCGGCAAATGTGAGAAAAAGCATATTTCTTCCATCTACAACACTGTTGGGTACATCATCAACAGGTGCCTCTTTCTCCACCTCAATCTCCGCTCTTGTAAGGGAATTAGGTGCCAGCTGATTAAGAAGCGACATATCAAGTACATGCCATTCCACATTAAGCTCTCCGGCAATCTCTTTTGCACACTCAAGCTCTGCTTTGTGCCTTTGTCCATAATCAAATGATACAGCCACAACCTCTTTATATCTCTTCAAAGCCCATAAAAGGCATGTTGTACTGTCCTGACCTCCACTGAACACCACTACTGCTGCATCCTTATTTCTTGTATTCATTTTCATATTCTTAGTCACTCCTATCCTATTGTTGTTGCTGATCACGTTGCTTTGAACTACGGATACAGCGCCACCTTTCCTCGTTATTTTATCATTAGATAATTGCGAATATTGGATTGTACATATTGTACAGATTCCATAAACAGGTGCTTTGGAGCCGCCGGTACTTATGCACCGTATTTTGGTGCATTATGTACCGCTGCGTGCTATTATTTTATCATTAGCAAAAGGCGATTCTGCAACTCTTTATCTTCCTCGAACCTGCCCCTGAATGTAGTCGTAACTGTTCTTGCTGCAGATTTCTTAATGCCCCTTGTCGTCATACAACTATGAGTTCCCTCAATATATACCGCAACATCCGGCGAACCTGTTGCCTTACTGATAACATCAGCGATATCGGTTCCTATCCTTTCCTGAAGTTGAAGTCGCTTTGCTACCATGTCGGCAATTCTGGCAATCTTACTTAAACCTATCACTTTTCCCTTAGGTATATATGCCACTGTCACCTTCATATCATACATCAATGCCAGATGGTGCTCGCAATAACTGAATACATCAATATCCTTGACTACCACCATATCATGATTACCGTTTTCGGGAACATCAAAGCATTTTGAGAACATTTCCGCAATTTCATCATTGGTATAATTCATACCTTCAAATACTTCTGCATACATTCTCGCTACTCTTTCCGGGGTTTCTTTAAGTCCTTCCCTTTCCGGATCATCGCCTAAAGCTTCAATTATTCCTCTAATATGTTTCCTGATTGCTTCCTGATCTATCATAACTGCCTCCATCCTGTATATTCATAGTATTTCAATTTAAGAATAGCATATTTACATAACACATTTACATAATACATTAACATAATATATTCACATAAAATGTCAACATAATAATCTCACACATAACTTCACACTCCCCTTGCATCAGGATTCCATATGTATTTATGGAGCTGAAGCTGAACATTAACATCATTAAGCCTGTGCTTTACAAGATAATCTGCAATCTCAACCGGCTCTATCAGACCAAAACACGGACTTATATATATTCCACATTTCTTATCAACAAGCGAGTATTCTTTAATGATTTCCGAAGCCTTCTCGATATCAGACCGGTCACCAACCACAAACTTTACTGTATCAACACTCCTCACCGATTCAAAATTCTTCATACACATGTGCTGTTCCATTCCACTTGCACCTGTCTTGTAATCCACGGTAAAGGTTACGTTATCCTCAGCAAAATCCTCTCTTTCCGGAAAAAATTCTGTTATATCTACGCTTCCGTTAGTCTCTATCTCTATCCTGTGCTCCCTCATGGTTCTGAGTCTTCCAAGCAGTTCTTTCATTCCCGGCTGTATCAGAGGTTCTCCTCCTGTAAGAGTGACATTTTTCACCTTTGAGGCGGCAATCATCTCTATCAGCAGTTCTTCTATATAGCTTTCGTAAGGAACATCCTTGTCGTTTGCCCACAAAGTATCACAGTAATCACATCTCAGATTACAGCCCGCAAACCTGATAAAAAGAGCAAGCTGCCCCGCACGTCTTCCTTCTCCGTTGATGCTTATAAAATGCTCAACCACACGGAAGGCTCTGTTATCCTGCTGTTCGATCACATCATCATATTTATTATTCATAATCATAGATTCCACATACCCTTTTCAAGTCTCGCTCGCGAGACCTGGCGCCGGATTTGCGACCGCTTTAGCGGTCTTCCTCTGCAGATCCGTGTGCATCCTCGCGGAGCGTATATCTCTGATTTACCATATAAAAACTATCTGCTATATCCGGCACAATTATTCGGGGTCTCAAATACTTTTGAAAGAACGACCTGATAGCCCATCTCTTCCATCTCATCAAAAAAATACTCTGCCATATTCTCTGCAGTAGGCCGAAAATCCATTTCCACAATTCTAAAGCCTTCTTCATTAAGTGCATCTAACGTCTTATCCTTAAGACTTCCATGTTCGATTATAAGACAGTGATCCATATGGTCGCACAGCTTATTAAGATCTTCTTTCAGCGTCTTGAAATCTACCACCATTCCCCTGGTCTGTCCTTCTTCTGTCAACTGCTCTGCTGCCACTGTAATCTCCACCTTCCATCTGTGTCCGTGAAGATTACTGCATTTTCCCTCATATCCTTTCAAAAAATGTGCACTGTCAAAGCAGGCACTCGTCTGT
>CAJOLO010000174.1 GCA_905235345.1 uncultured Lachnospiraceae bacterium | reverse complement strand
ATAGAATCAATACAAAGACTACATTTACGGTTGAACATGATGGATGCATTATTGTTGTTAAAAATGTTCCTTGTATGGAATGTTCAATTTGTGGAGAGATTTTCTTTTCCGATGAAGTGTCTGCCAAGTTAGAAGCGATTGTTGACACTGCAAGAAAAATAATGCAGGAAATATCAGTGATTGATTATAGTAAGGCGGCTTAAACCATAAAAAGTGTACAAATATCAACAGTTTTTTCTTCTATAAGAGAAAAACTGTTGATATTTTGTGCTTTTTTCCATTATCCCTGCAAGAGATATGATCTTCAGGGTAAAGAGGTATTAAAAACCCGGGAGATTGATAATCTTATGGTTATTAAAGATCATTACAGAAAATATGTGGTATGCAGAGATCCGTTAGCGGTTGGAAACGTTAACGGGATAGAGATTGTTCACATTGCGGATTTTCTCATTGATAAAAACTGGTAATCAAAGGGGGAGTATTATGAAACTTAAAGTCTTGCTGGTTGAGGACAGTCCGATGATCGTCAAGGGACTGGTATATACCTTGGAACAGGAGCAGTTTGATGTGACAAGTGCCATGAGTTATGCCATGGCAGAGGATATAATTTATGAGGGAAAGGATTTCGATTTGGCGATATTGGACATCATGCTGCCGGATGGTGATGGGCGTGAGGTATGCCGGATACTCAAGGAGGAACGGGATGTTCCTGTGATATTCCTGACAGCGAAGGACGAGGAAAATGATGTGGTGCAGGGGCTTGATATGGGAGCGGATGACTATATTGTCAAGCCGTTTCGAAACCGTGAACTTATATCTCGTATCAACAATGTTATGAGGCGAACAGGTAAGACACAGAAAATGATAACGGTGGGTGATGTGTCTGTAGATACGGAGGCAGACAGAGTTATGGTTAAAGGGCAGGAGGTAACATTTACTGCACTGGAATATAAGATATTGCTCATGCTGTTACAGAATCGTGGACGGACAGTGACAAGAGAGCAGATATTGGATAAGATATGGGATATGGCAGGGAATTTTGTTGAGGACAATACGCTAACGGTGTATATCAAGCGTATCAGGAAGAAGCTTGGAGAAGCAGATGTGATCAAGACGGTCAAGGGTGTCGGGTATCGCGTAGAATGAGATATTACAGATAGATATATGAAAGGTTTAATGTAGTTTTTATGGGCAGGAAGAATCATAAATCACATATGATCATAACAACAATTATTGTTGTAGTAATTTTCGTTGCTCTTATGGTTGGCGTTGACATTTACATCAGTCATGGAATGGCAGAGCAAAGGCGGCAGGAGTTGGAAGGTCTTGTCGGGTATCTTTGCGACAGATACCCGGAGCTTTCGGAAAACGAGATATTGGAATGTCTGCAGGGCAAGCTTGGAGATGCGTCTGTTGGTCACGAGATACTTTCAAGGTATGGCTATGATGATGAGTATTACAGACTTAATCTGTGGGAAAGCAGAACCCGTATGATCGTCTGGAACGGGGTAGTGTTGATTGCCGGAATATTGGCAGTTATATGTGTATGGCTGGTGCAGAATAGAAAGCAGAGCAGAAAGCTTGACGAGATTGCGAATTATCTCCACGAGATCAACAGCGGAGATTATATGTTGAAAACCGATGATAATGGAGAGGACGAGCTTTCGCTTCTGCGAAATGAGATATTAAAGACCACTGTACTTCTTCGTGAGACCTCTGAGCATGAGAAGAAGCTGAATACAGATCTGCAGCGTTCGATGGAGGATATATCCCATCAGTTAAGGACGCCGCTTGCGTCAATCACAATAATGCTTGACGATATCTATGATGATCCGGATATGCCTGCGGATATGCGTCGTGATTTCATACGCTCCATAAGTATGCAGATAAGCTGGATATCATCACTTGTTAATAGTATGCTGAAGCTTGCGAAGTTTGATGCGGGTACGATCAAAATGAATGTGGGCGAGGTTGATGTTGTAAGACTGGTGGAGGAATCCTTAGAAAAGCTTTCGGTAATAGCCGACCTTAAGAGTGTGGAGATTGTGTGGGATAAGGTCCCGGAGGGATTGTCAGGGGTACGTGAAACCGTGACAGACAAAGAGCCGGAAGGAATCTTATATAGGGATCGGGAGGTTGAGAGGCAGGATAAAACTGACCGCAAAAAGATAGTATTTCAGGGGGATTATAATTGGCAGCTTGAGGCGGTCACGAATATTATCAAGAATGCAGTGGAGCATAGTCATGAAGGTGGAAGAGTGTGGATAACCGCATCGCAGAATGATGTTTATACTGAAATTTCTGTGCGTGATGAGGGAGAAGGAATATCAGGGGAGGAACAGAAGCATATTTTTGAACGTTTCTACCGGGCACATAATGCGGGAAAGGATAGTATAGGAATCGGACTTTCACTTGCCAAGAGTATCGTTGAAGCGGATAACGGATATATATCTGTTGAATCAGAGGAAGGTGAGGGAACGGAGTTTCGGATTCGGTATGTAAGAAGATTCGATAACAGGTAAGGCTGATGATTACAGATTCTCTCATACACAAAGCCACTATCCCTTTCGCCCATTGATTTTGGGGTTGATGAGTGAAACTAAGGTCTGTTGTTGCTTGTAATTATTTCCGTTATTTTATATAATATCATTAATTCGGTATGTACACCTATCTTGTGAGGGAGATTAAAGAAGATGGATAAGAAAGAAAAAACTAATGTTATGCGTGTGCTGGATCAGAAGAAGATTCAGTACACGCCACACACATATACTCAGGATGCTCAGACACCCGGTGATGAAATAGCTAGGATTCTGGGCGAGGATCCCAGGAGAGTTTTCAAGACGCTTGTTACCAGGGGTAAGACCGGTATTAATTACGTCTTTGTGATTCCTGTGGAAAGTGAGCTTGACCTTAAGAAAGCTGCAAAGTCTGTCGGCGAGAAATCCATCGAGATGATCAAACAGAAGGAACTGTTGCCACTTACCGGATATATTCATGGTGGCTGCTCTCCCATCGGAATGAAGAAGCAGTTTAAGACGGTCATACATGAGACCGCAATGGATTATGAGACCATTTTCTTCAGCGCGGGCAAGGTGGGGTATCAGGTCGAGGTGTCACCTAAGGATATCACGAAGGTCATACGATATGAAATGCATGATATAACGGTGTGAAAATATACTTGAAAACAATTCTTAAATTTGCGTCATTTGATGAATTTTGGAGATAAGGAATTAGAAATCAATGTATTGAATGAAAATGTGATCGTGAGAAATCGAGCATAAATCTTGACAAACTGCTATAATATGTTATGTTACCAATAGATAATGCTCATAGAACGTGAGTTTAAAGAAAGTTCAACAGAAGATTTGGTCGTAGGGCGCGACCAAGTAAAATAAAAGAAAAGTCCACTGAGAAGGCAACTCCTGGAAACAGGAGTTGTTTTTACGTAGGAGAAATTTATATGGCAAAGAAAAAAGATTTATATTTTAACAAAAATGCAGGATTACATAAGGAAATATAAAGAAGCAAAGCAGGATTTGAGTAAGTCAATAAACCGGACGCTGGTAAAGTATTCCACGCTTCAATATTTTGAAGAAGAGATAGGAATCCATTCAGGAGAAGGGGAAAGGCTTTTCTCTCTCTGCATGTAACAGTTCAGCCTCTATCAAATATTTTTCAAAAAAAGTGTTGACAATTATAAGAAAAGATATTATATTGAATGTATATT
>CAJOLO010000173.1 GCA_905235345.1 uncultured Lachnospiraceae bacterium | reverse complement strand
AGCTCCGGTAAGATTCTCCCTTGTGATTCCAAGCACCTCATCAAGTGCAGCCTGCACCTTCTTAAAAAACGGTATTGTCACATACATGATTCCGGCTACCACAAGTGAGAGCAGGGGAATCGCTACTGCGAATACAAGTGCACACCTGACATCAATGGTAAATGACATTATCATAGCACCTACCACAATAAACGGACTTCTAAGCAGAAGTCTGAGAGACATATTAACACCGTTCTGTACAAGATTTACGTCGCTCGTCAGCCTTGTTATAAGGGTATCGGTCCCTGCCTTATCAAGTGCCGAATAAGAAAATGATTGAATATGTGAAAACATATCCTTGCGTAGTGCCGTTGCAAAACCAACGCTTGCGTTAGCTGCAAACCACTGTGCTGTAATAGAAAATGCAAGCCCCAGCGCCGCCAAAAGAATCAGAAGTCCAAAATACTTCCATACATAAGCGCTGTTTCCCACAGCAATTCCATTATCTATAATCCTTGCCACTACAATAGGCACAAGCAGATCCATAAGTGCCTCAAATAATTTAAACAAGGGTGCCAGGATACTCTGCACCTCATAGCCCTTGATATAACGCATTAATTTCTTCACGATGTAACCTCTTTCATTAATATCTTGTATCTGTTATGCTTAACTTCATAGATATGCGACAGGCATGGTGCTTACGCACATTCCCGTATGCCTGTCGCATCGTAAAATATTTTTTTCTTTATGAAGATTCTCTAATAAAATCTCCATAAAAATTATAACATATCAATTACAATATACAATAAAAATATTTCCTGCTCAGCGTACACATCTCGCAGTAAATGTGATATGCTGCCTGAACAGTTACAATTCAACTTATAATATTCCTTGCAATTCCTTAATAATAATGTATAATAGTAAATGCCATTGGAATATTCTATATTATGCGATATGCCAATATCATTTTCAAGTTATTTTACCAATATCATATAATCTATTAGACGATTGCGAAACTCATTAATATAACAATCAATAAAAAAGGAGAACAATTATGCAACCAAGATTAGTACCGGAGAATTTAAAGAAAGCCAGAGAAGCACTCGGCATCACAAGAATTGAAGCATCCAACAGAATGAACATTCCACAAAGCTCATATGTACGATATGAGAATGGCACAAGAAAGCCGACCTATGCCACAATAATACAGATGGCTCAGGTATTGGGGACAAGTGCTGATTATCTGATCGGGAAGACGGATGACGAAACTGCTGATTCCATGATCATCAAGAAGGATACCGACCCGGTTCTCTTTGAGATGGCAGACGGTGCAAAGTCCTTTGATGAGAAGCAGCTTGCACGCTTATACAAGTACTATAAGGATATCTGCAAGGCTGATAAATAATATTTTCCCATGATATAAATAAAAAAGTGTTAATGTCATCATACTTCATATATGACATTAACACTTTTTATTATATCTCAAACCACAATTATTCGAATTAATCCTTCTACTCATACGGATTATAACCCTTCTGAATTGTATGCTGTAATACATCTCCTCCACTTGTAGACTGTACAAACTGACCGGTTCCTATAATTGTTGTACTTATCTTTCTGGCTGCACTTTCGGGAAGTTTCGCCGGCTTTACAACTTTGACAGTGAAATTAGGACGAATCTCCTGTTCAGAAGACTTGATGCCTTCTTCTTTATCCTGATAATCAGTTTCTGCCTTACTGCTCTCCTCAAGCAGTTCCTTAGCTTCAGCTGAAATCGTTACAGCATATCCATCCGAGCCTGTCTGCCTGTCAGAATCATCATCCTCATAGATATCGGCAGCTTCGATCTCTGCAATCTTCTCCTGCTGCACCTGTATATCCGAAGCAATAGCATTCTGATACTGATTATAATTATTATCTTTCTGTAATTGAACTTCACTCGCTCTCATAATCTACAACTCCTTTTCGCTAACATGAGCTTCTGTCCCACTCCTTTGGAACAGATATTCGTACCATATCTAATCAAATGATACCTCATAATTATTATCGTATCTACATATAGAAAAGTAAATTCATATTTTTTACAAATTTTGCAAGATTTCATCTCCGGTTTTGTGCAAATCATCGAATTCCTATGTAAATTATCTTAACCTATGCAATCTCCTTCGCTGCTTTAAGCGTCATTTTCGTAATCATAGGACCAAGTAACTCATAGATAACTATCCCGCAAAGCACTACTGTCTGAATCGTATTTCCATACTCCGGAATGGTCTGCTTTGCCGCAGTCACAAGACCAATGGCAACCCCCTCCTGAGGAATAAGAGTAAGTCCCAGATATTTCTTAACCGTGGGGGGAGCTTTGGAAACCGTTGCACCAATAAATGCACCAAGCATCTTCCCACATACACGAACAACCACATACACCACACCAACAAGACCGATCTTCGGAATGATCGAAATGTCTAACGATGCACCGGATAATATGAAAAACATCATGTAAAACGGAGGTGTGATACGATCAAGTGGTTCAAAAATCTTATCGGTATATTTAGAAATATTGGCAAATACAGCACTCATCATCATGCAGGCAAGCAGGGATGAGAATCCTATCATATTACATACTCCTATACATAAGAAAGTCATTCCAACCGTTATCGCAAGCCTGTTGCCTCTTCCGGTATAAAGTCTTACAAGCTGTGTCATAATAAAGCCAAGTACCGCACCGAATATCAATGCACCAAAGATTTCAAGTAGCGGCATAAATATCGTCTTCGCAGAAACGGAGCCTGAAGACAGCACCTTGATCACCGCCATGGAAATACCAAAGTTAAGCAATGCCACTGCATCATCCATTGCAACAACAGGCAGCAATGTATTAGTTACCGGTCCCTTTGCTTTATATTGTTTAACTATCATGAGAGTTGATGCTGCTGCCGTTGCGGATGCAATTGCACCAAGTGCAAGCGAAAGAGGTGTGTCATAACCTAACAGCAACAGCGTAACATCCACGAGTATTGTCGCTGAACATCCCTCCAATACGGCGATTACCACCGGAGATTTTCCGACCTTTTTAAGATATTTGATCGAGAACTCCGCACCAATTGAGAATGCAATAAACCCAAGTGCCATGTCAGACACAATTGAAAAATGAGAAATCACGTCCTCATTTACTATATTAAGTACATGTGGTCCCACCAATATTCCCATCACAATATACCCTGTTACATTGGGTAAATGAAGCTGTTTCACAATCTTTCCCGCAAAAAGCGCACATGCCAAAAATATTGATATATATATAAGATCATTTAAATGCATCACTGCCACCAATCCCTTCTGCCGAATCAATCGGAATTGTGAACATGATTCCGGTGTTCGGGGAATTGAAATCACCGAGGATGTTGTGTATTGTTTTCTTGGTCTTTTCAACCTCTGAATCCTTCAACACAAAGAACAACATCTTGTTCTCTTCCTTGTCCTCCTCTTCCATAATATGCCGAAGCAATCCGAACATTGGAAGATCCTCATAATTCTCAATTATACTCTTCATTCCCGTAGTATTTATTATAGTACAGCCACTAACTCCCTGCTCCGCAAGTTCCCGAAGCAACTCATTGATTCCGTTACCGCGGGTCAGAATTAAAACTAATAAATGCATATATTTGCTCCTTTCTATCCTATTGATATTTGCGAAACTCATGTTCCAAAATACGGTGCATAAGTACCGGCGGCTCCAAAGCACCTGTTTGTGGAATCTGTGTAATATGTACAATCCAATATACAATATTAATGAGTTTCGCAATCAATCTTACTTACATGGCATCTATCAATCCTCTGATACCTTTTTCCTCATAGATATCCTTGTAATAGTCCACCTCATTCTTAATGATCTCATCAATCACCTGCATACCAAGTAATTCCACAGGTGCCTGGTCATCAGTCATAAGGTACTCACCCTTTTCGTACACACTAAGATTTGATAAAACCGCATCCATCATCGAAGACAGATTCTCATTCTCTTCATGTGCCAGATTGTCTTCAAAAACATTTATAACCTCAGCATTGTTTGTGGCAAACAATTCTCTGTTGGTATTATAAGGAACATCCACAGTATATACCTCGTTAAATACATTTGCTATGGTATCGGAAAGATACTCGGTAATATTGCCCTCCTTCTGTCCTCTCATGTTCATATTGACAACCATCACCCCATCCTCCTTAAGATGCTCTTTAACAAGGGTAAAGAATTCAATCGATGACATCTGAAACGGAATCGTAATATCCTGATATGCGTCCACCATGATAACATCGTAGGTCTGGTCTACTGCATTCAGATAGGCCCGCCCATCATAGGTCGTAACAGGCACATCCTCAGGAAGTTCAAAATATTTCACCGCCAAATCTGTTATCTTATCATCAATCTCCACACCCTCTATGGAAACATTGTCAAAATACCGCTCACACTGGGTGGCATAGGTTCCGGTACCCATTCCGAGAATCAGCACATCAACATGATCTTTCTCCTTCACCCCTGCCATATACGGTGCTGCCATCGCATAATCGTAATACATTCCGGTAAGCCCTCCCTGTTTCTTAAGGATAGACTGTACACCAAACAACACATTGGTGGAAAGGATCACATTCTCTTCATCCTCCTTCACCTGCAGATAGTTATATACAGACTCACCCTC
>CAJOLO010000172.1 GCA_905235345.1 uncultured Lachnospiraceae bacterium | reverse complement strand
TCCATCTTATATACTCCAAACAAGGATTTCATCAAAGTGGACTTACCTGCACCATTCTCACCCATCAATGCGTGAACGGTTCCGGGACGGAGACGGAGCTGTGCATGATCCAAAGCTTTTACACCCGGAAAGGATTTGCATACCCCTCGCATTTCCAATCGGTACTCAGACATATTAACAGACCTCCTCTTAGTATCAAAATACGGGCTGCCTGAGCAGCCCGCATTTAATTTTGACTAAAAATTATTTAATCATTACGTAATCAACCCAGTAATAGTTGTCGATTGCATCGCCATGTAAAGCTTGTACTGCAACATCAACAGCTGTATGAGACTGTGCAACATGGTCATTCAATACAGTACCAGTCATAGTACCATTTGCAACCATCTCCTGGCACTCATCAAGAGCATCTACACCTAATAAGTAAACGTCCTCGCCAACCTTACGTCCGGCTGCTTCGATAGCAGCTGATGCACCTAAAGCCATACCATCGTTGTTACAGAAGATAACTTCTACCTGATCACCATACTGAGAAAGAGCTGAAGCAGCAATCTCCTGACCCTTTGCTGTATCCCAGTTACCAACCTGATCAACTAACTGCTCAACTTCTACACCTGCATCTGTAAGAGCCTTAATAGAGAACTCTGTACGATACTGAGCATCAATATTCTCAGGGTCACCTTCGATCATAACGTAAGAAACCTTACCATCACCATTGATATCACCCTTATCAGGAAGATCAAGAACGATCTGACCCTGGAATGTACCAGACTGACGAGCATCTGCACCAACGTAGCAAACCTTGTCATTGTCTAAGATACCTGCGTACTGCTCATCCAATGTGTTACCATCTGCATCATATGCAAGTGGCTCACGATTGATAAGAACCAAAGGAATACCAGCAGCTACAACCTGATCGATCAAAGCATCTGCTGAAGATGTCTGAACCAGGTTAAGGATGATAACATCCATACCCTGTGTAATGAATGTATTGATCTGCTCTGTCTGAGTAGCCATATCATTCTTACCATCTACGATTGTAACATCATACTTCTCTGTATCAGTCTCAATTGACTTGAAGTAAGACTCAATCTCGTTTCTGTAAAGTGTCATGAAGTTGTCATCAAACTGATAGATTGAAACACCTACTTTATAGGTCTTTGCCTCTCCACTATCATTTGTCTCCTCAGCAGCATCATCTGCGCTGTCATCTGCCGGAGCAGCTTCTTCTGCCTCTGTTGCAACAGCGGCATCATCACCTGAACTTGCAGGTTCACTTGAACCGCCTCCGCAGCCTGCCAATGAAGCTACCATTGTGAGACACAACATTGCACTTAATACCTTCTTTTTCATAGTATTATTCCTCCTTCTTCCGGGGTTTCCCCGTGATGAAATAAGAATACCAAAAAGAAAAATAAAAATACATACAATTTTCTTCACGAAAAATACAAAATTATACACTTTGTCGTTTTTTTTTATATTTTTTGTTGAATTGTGGGTAAATATGTATATTAATCTTTAAATAGAAACATATTCCAATCGTTATTATGCATTATAATCATACAATTATTATCTGGATATTTCATCTATCTTTGAAAGCTCTTCATCCGTAAAGTCAGTGTTTTGAATAGCTTTGATATTATCCAATATCTGTTCTTTCTTGGATGCACCAATCAATACGCTGGTAACTATTCCATCCTTAAGTATCCAGCTAAGTGCCATTTCTGCCAGAGTCTGTCCTCTGTCATTTGCAAGTGCATTCAACTTTCTGATCTGATCCAGTCGTTTCTCTGTAATCGCATCTTCATGTAAAAATCTGCCATCCGTTCGAATTCTGCTATCCTCCGGTATTCCTTTCAGATAACGATCACTCAGCATTCCCTGATCCAGCGGACTAAAGGCAATGATTCCTTTGCCCAAACGAGCCGAAGTCTCTTTTAACCCATTTTGTTCAATCGTCCGGTCAAATATAGAATACCGATTCTGATTAATAATGAACGGACAATGAAGCTCCTTTAATATAGCCGTTGCTTGTTCCAAAGTAGCTCCGTCATAATTGGATAATCCAACATACAATGCTTTTCCGCTGGTAACCGCCTGTGCCAGTGCACCCATTGTCTCTTCAAGCGGTGTATTCGGGTCCATACGATGATGATAGAAAATATCCACATATTCCAATCCCATACGCGAAAGGCTCTGATCAAGACTGGCTAACAAATACTTTCTGCTTCCCCAGTCACCATAAGGGCCATCCCACATTTCATAACCTGCTTTTGTACTTATAACAAGCTCATCTCTATATGCTGAAAGATGTTCTTTTACTATTCTTCCAAAATTCTTCTCCGCACTTCCGGGTTCCGGTCCATAGTTATTGGCCAGATCAAAATGTGTAATCCCATTGTCAAATGCGGTAAAACAAAGTTGTTCCATATTCTCATATGAAGCAGTATCCCCAAAATTGTGCCAAAGGCCCAATGACACCGCCGGTAACTTCAATCCGCTTTTTCCACTTGAAAAATACTTCATCTCCCCATATCTTTTTTCTGCTGCCTGATACATAATTTATATACCCTCCTTATTAATTTACCGAAATATCCATATAGACTCTTCATCATCCCGCTTGCCGGCGGGCCGGAGTCAATGTCCATTCCGTATATATTATGATGTGATAATTCCACATCATTCTAATCCGTATTATAAGCCGACCACCAAAACCTTGTCAATGTCGGCATGAGACAAAACAATCTAAAGCAAAACCTACTTTGTCACAATAGAATGCTCATGAATTTCTATTCTGCCCTCCTTGAGCAGTCTGCCTACAGCCCGCTTAAAGGCAGCCTTTGAAAGTCCCAGTTCCCTTTCTATAAGTTCCGGTGAAGCCTTGTCATTAAACGGAAGCACCCCGTCAAACGAAAGGATTGCCTGATACACCATCTCACTGTCTTCCTCCATCTGCCGATAAGCCAGTTGAGATATGGATAGATTAAGCTTTCCGTCCTCTCTGATATCAGTGACACGCATGGTCATGGTGTCACCGACATTTACTCTCTTATGAAGCTCCTGCTTCGGAATCAATCCCTGAAACTTATCCTCCACCGCCACAAACGCACCAATCTTCTCATTTATCTCATATATGTATCCCTCTACGGAATCCCCCTTCTCAAATGTTGAATCCGAAGACAAATGATTATATAACTTCATGGATACACAAGGACGATTACTCTTATCCATATACATATAGACAAGATACTCTCTGCCTTCCCTCACCTTGCCCTGCATCTCCTTAAAAGGGAGCAGTATATCCTTTTCAAGCCCCCAGTCCATAAATGCACCAATCTTAGATACTCCCGCACACTTCAATCTCTTAACCTCACCAAGAGTTATGAGTGGGTGATTGACCGTCGCTATCGGTCTGTCCGAAGAATCAAGATACACAAACACCTCAATGCTTCCTCCGGCCTTAAGTCCTTCCGGCACCTGTTTTCTCGGAAGAAGGACCGCATCATCATCTCCGTTATTCTCTGCAAGATATATTCCAAAATCCTTACTTCTGATAACCTTTAAGGTCTGCCATTTTCCTATCTCTACCATATATGTTACTACTCCTTATATTCTTATTAAGAATTTAAGCGATTGCGAAACTCTTGTTTATATCTTCAGAATTGTACATATTATACAGTTCGCAATCACCTATTATTAAGAATCAGCTGACTTTATCCGATGACCTCTACAATAGCATAAACATTTCCCTCAGAATCATTCAATACTACCTGCGTCAGCTCATCGTTTTGATAAACCGCAGGATACATTACATTTCCAAGTACTGCAGCTTTTCTGTAGTCCACACGCATCTTTCTTACATCTGATTTATCAATCAG
>CAJOLO010000171.1 GCA_905235345.1 uncultured Lachnospiraceae bacterium | reverse complement strand
AAGACTGACAGCGAACGATATGGATTGATGTTTGAAATGAACAACAACTATCTCGACGATGAGCGCATCAACCTGAATATCCAATTATCACAGCCCATTTTAGTCATTGCCGACCTCGGCAGATGGAACGGACGGTTCAGCGGATATAAGGAGATCGAAACCGGAAATATCCGCGATTGTCTGTATTCTGATACCGATATGACGGAATGGTTTGTGGATTACCGTGGTGATCTGAGGGCGGACGAGATTCATCATGATGGGACGAATCATTATCTTTATAGAGTTTACAAGGATGAAGCAACTGATTCTCAGAGGGATGCGCTGAAACAGAAGATTTACGACAACAAAGCGACGAGATCAGACATTACGAGGGTTACGCGCCGTCTTGGGGATGAGATCGCAAAAGTGTACGGTTTTGATATTCCACGGAAGAACAAAAGCCGTGAAGCGGAGAGGTGATTATTTGAGGGATTACTGGTACCTATGCAACCATAAAAGCATCATGGACGAAACTCAGGATCGCAGCCCAGCCGCAAGACAAAAACTCTATGCCGAGATTGTCAATACCTACTACAAAGAGAAGCAAGCCAGGGCAGATGCTCAGGCGTGGTCAGCAAAACATGATAACACAGGACGGAGAGCAAATAAGTGATTGAAGATGTATTTTATTGATGAAGCCATACGGCGGATCAGGGTATGCCCGGATGCAGAATCTGTGCGCAGGAGTTTCGACCGCTCCTGTACGGTGTGCTGTACACACGGGTATCAGATCCGCTGTGACCAGTGCAAAGTTGAAAACGCTTACAGACAGGCGTTGGAAGGATTTGCTGATATGGTGAAATATAAGAATAGAATGAAGGGAGAGATGACCAGATGATCTATGTTGCGTTCTTCATTGGTTTGTTCGTCGGAGGCTTCGTAGGACTTGGGGCAATGTGTCTGTGCGTGGTCAGCGGTGATGAGTCGCGCAGGGAAGAACTGAGAGCTGCGAAAGCATATGCTGAGAATGATAAGTCCACGGTTTCTTCTCAGGATTGAATCTGACAAAACATGATTTATCTGCTTGAGGGAATATGATCGCTCCACACGATCCTCGCCTCCTGTCCGGCAGATGCAGAAAGGAATGCTATATAACATGGAAGAGTTTAACCACGAATCATACACCTCAGCGCAGGTTGGGCTGGAATCTCAGACGACTGTCTTTGTTATGGAAAGATCCTTCGGCGACTGTGACCTCCTTGATCTCTATTCGGATTACGTCGTCGAAAAAGTCCGGGAGGATATGAAAAAACGGAAAAGTCAGTATTCTGCCAGCGATTATGGTGAAGATGAAGAATAATAGTCGTACAGACTTGACACGGGGTAGATAAATGGGTGAAATGGGTATAATTCCAACCACTCTGCCTATGTATGCTTCGCAAACATGGAACAGGAGCTCACATGAAAACGATAGAGCAGAGAAGACCCATTGCGGCGTGTTATTGCCGTCTCAGTGACGACGACGCGCAAGACGGTACGTCCGTTTCCTTTGAGACGCAAACCAAGATCCTCGGTGACTACTGTTGGGATCACAACATAGAAGTTTATGACTTCTATAAGGATTACGGCTCTAATTGTACGAACTTTAAAAGACAGACCTTCAAGTAGGGGAAGGAGTGGGCAAGCGATTTGTGAATAAAAAGTAAATATTAAGTCGATGTATGGATAAAAATGGCGTTTGATGACATTACACAAACAAGATGGGAACAAAAATTTAAATTGAGCATTCCCAAAAGGAGAAGTAAAGAATGTCAAATTACGTGCCACTGATCATAACCTATTCTGAGACAACTAAGACTGCTAAAGGATTACATGAATTGATCTGCGAATTTGGTAGATACAGACTGAGAAGAAAGTATTTTGATTCAAAAAAAGAAGGAAAAGAGACGATAACTTTTCCAACATATTGTTTTGAGAGGAAAAAGATTTATTTAGATCAAGAGAACATTGAGGATGTTTTGAAAAATTTCACGGATGATGAGTACTTTAAGGAAGGCAAAAAACTATTAAATAAAATGTCTGGAATGGGAGGAAAGAATGGGACAACAATAAACAGGATGGTTAATCCGGTTCATAAAAGTTATTTTGAGCGTGAGGATGTTTATCATGATTACAATGTTTATTATATTAACAGGAAGAAAGCACAAGCGGTATATAATGGAATTTATCGCGTGATTGTGGATATCTGCCAATACACAAATAAGGATACCAAAAAATATTATGATAACCTGCGAAAATGTTTTCCTGATGAAGATTTTTTGTGTAACGATTATTCTGTTTCAAACTATATTGCCAGACCATACAAAATAGAATTGTTTTTGGAAGATGAACTTCGTGATGCGAGTACGAGTTTAATTAATCTCGAGAGAAGCATTATGAAGCGGTAAAATATGAGCTTAAAAATGTAGAAACAAGTAATTATCTATGCAGTTGCTGATGAGGAGCTTAAAGTGAATAAACTAAATTTTAATGATTGGCAAACAATATACTCAAGGAAAGAAATAGAAGATTTGCGCAAAGAACAGAAAAAAGGTCGCAAATTTGACATAATACTGTACTGTGAATTGTTTTTAGCGATAATAGGCTTTATATTCGATAGTTTCTTGAGTGGTGAAGCTGAAGTCCTGGATGCTAGCAATAACAATATTCTATATAAAATTAACACAAATAATAAATCGTTATTTGTCTGGATGTCAGTGTTGATTCTGGGAGTGATAATACTGATTATTTTGATTGCAATACCAGATCATATACAAACCAAGAAAAACAATTTAAGACAAAAACTCAAAAATGAGAAAGATATAGTGGATATATTTGATAACAAAATAAATTTCTATATAATGAGCGCGGAATCGATAGATTTATCGGGTATAAATCTTGAAAGCAAAAGATATGTGGATTGGTATTACTATATAGAAAAGAGCTATTATACCAACAAATGCACATTGCTATTGCAAAGTGTGAAATCAACATTAAAAAACGCTATACAAGAAGATGACCAAATTGATGGTGTGGTCGGATGTAAAATATCAAAAGCAAGATTTTTTAATATTATAAAACTTATTGAGAGCCAGTATTTTTTGCTATCAAATATAGAAGCAGAATACAATATGAATATAACTGATGCTAAAGATGAAGAAACAATATTGATGGAAAAGGTTTTTAGCGAGAATGCTGCTTACTATAATATATTATGCTCTGTTGTAGAAGATAACAAATGTTTTTTTGATAGACTTCAGTTCCCAGAAATATTAAGTGCGGAGAAACCATATAGTCCCAAGGAGAATCCCAAGGAGAGCTAAAATCGTGTGCGGATAGGGAGAATTTGCATGTTAAACAATACTTGGAAAGCTTTCTTTATCTGTTGATTTATTAATGTACAGTTGTGGATACAAAAACTGCTGATTATATTAATTCAGCAGTTTTTACTTATCAGTAAGTGTATATAATATAGAAAACTTCAATATACCTAAAAAGATATTTTGATGCAAGAGATGCATTCTAAAGAGTAACGTCTCACTTATTATACACAGCAGATTGATGTATTTTTCAAGTTATGTTACATAGACAAGAATCCACAGAGCACATATGTGGATTCTTTTTATATGTGCATATAAGAGTGTGGGTTATATTATTCAATGCAATCCAAAATTATCGAAGAGAGCAAGATGGAGGTTAGCCATGGATAAATTATGCAGAGAATCATACAATAAACACGCGACTTGACACATAATTACCAAAATCCCCTTGATCTGTATTCAGATTATGTCGTGGAGAAGCTCAGAGAAGATTTGAGGAGAAAGAAGAATGTAGTTTTAGGTGAAACAGAAGATGCAAGATAGAA
>CAJOLO010000170.1 GCA_905235345.1 uncultured Lachnospiraceae bacterium | reverse complement strand
TGATCAGACAATAGACGGTGATGTGGTGGTAGATGATGTGTCAGCACTTAATCTGTATCTGACAGACGGTTCGATATGGAACGGGGCGCTTAATGAAGAAGGTCAGACCGGTGAAGTATATGTTGATATAAGTGGCGGCAGTACGTGGATGCTTACGGCGGATTCATATGTGTCTTCCCTTACGTGTGATGCGGATTCGATTGATCTTAATGGACATAAGTTATATGTAAACGGCGAAGAGTACAGTGAAGGAACGGCGTCTGTCGGTGAGGCAGTGGAGATAGTTTCACAGAGTAATGAAAACGTTGAACCCGGAGCGGGTCCCGGAGGAGACGGGGGAACACCGCCGGCAAGACCTGACGGAGAAGAAAGCATGGGTCCCGGAAAAGACGGAGAAACACCGCCGGCAAGACCTGACGGAGAAGAAAGCATGGGCCCCGGAAAAGACGGAGAAACACCGCCGGCAAAGCCCGACGGAGATAAAAGTGCAGGCCCCGGAAAAGACGGAGAAAAGCCGCCGGCAAAGCCTGACGGAGATAAAAGTGCAGACCCCGGAAAAGACGGAGAAAAGCCAACTGAAAAAAACGGACAGAGATACAAATAACTGATTAGTTATTACGAAATTACCTGCTTCATTTATAGAAAATCATTGATTTATATAGGCAAAAATGTTATATTGAAAATGTTTCCGAATTAGCTGTAAGCTTTGTGTTACGCACAGTAAAAATAATAGTAGCACAGTTGACTATATGTATATGGAGTGGGCGTGAAGAATGGAAGAACTAACGATTGAAAAATATAATGAAATGATAAAACAGGAAGAGGAATGTCTTTTTCCAAAGTCTTATAAATGTCCGATCTGTGATGAGAATTTTAAATCTCTTGCAGTGAGAAAATCTAAGATGTATTCCCTGGGAATGGACGAAGATCTAAGACCGAGATATCGCTGGGTGGATCCTGTTAAATATGAGGTTGTTGTTTGCCCTGTATGCGGGTATGGTGCACTTTCCAGATATTTTGATGAGATGATTCCTGTGTGGTGTCATCAGTTACAGAAAGGAATGCCGGCATTTATGAGAAACAGAGTGTTTCTTGGAGGAAACAGATTATCTTATGATGAAGCGTTGCAGCAGTATGAATTTGCATGCAGATGCAACGATATTGCTTCATTTAAGGAAAGCAGAAAAGCGTATACATTTCTTAAACGTGGCTGGTTGATCAGGGGAAAGCTATCTGCGGAAAGCGATTTTCTGGAAAAGGATGAGATTGAGAATTTACGCGAAGGAGAGAATCGGTGCTTAGAACTTGCTTATGTGGGTTTTATGAAGGCTATGTCTGAGGAAGATTTTCCCATTGCGGGGATGGATGAACATACATTGATGTATCTGTGTGCTGCTTTGGCAAACCGGCTTGGAAGATACGGAGATTCAATGACCATACTGTCTCGTCTGATGACCAGTAAAGCAGTCAATCCAAGAGTTAAGGATAAGGCTTATGATTTAAAGGAGATAGTAAGTGAACGACTGAAGGAACAGGAGGCTGCCAAAGCATTACAATAGCTTTGATAAGCAGTAAGTTAGGCGAGTGGGATGAATGCATTGTAAAGAATTAAGGAGATCTGGATAACATAGCAGCAACGCGCAGAATGGGAGGTTCACTGTGACAGGAGAAGAGCGGCGGATATTGCTTCAGAGAATACGTAGAAGAATCGCAGAATATAATGATATAGTTTATATGCAGGCCGAACAGCATGAGAAGAATTGCACCGGTGATTGCAAGGTGTGTCAGGCGGAGGCCCGCTATATAGATGAAGAACTTAGAAGAAAAGCAAAGCTGGGAGAAGAGGTGAGACTTTCATCTGTTCTAAATGAGCTGCTGTTTGACGAGGATTTGACGACGGATGCCTGCATGAATGATGACAACGAAAGGAGCACTAAGCCAAATAATTTACAGTCTGTAGACAATAAGCAGGCAGATGATAAGAATAATGCAGTTGACATAGAAGATCTTAATCTGGCAGTGCATCTTGAAAGCACTGTAAGGAAATATGGTATTAACAATACGGATGAACTTTACGATGTTTTAAAATGTGATCCTGTTAGTATGAAGAAAAAACTCAGAGGCGGATATAAGTATCTTGTTGAGAAGCTTAAGGAACTTGGATATGAGATTACTGCTGAGATGGGATGAAAGATGTTGACAACAGGAAATCGATAGTTTATGTATTAAGAATATAATAGTACAATATAAAAGGGGGCTTTATGCCCCCTCATTTGTTATTCTTTTCCATCCCAGCAGTAAGTACATAATTTTTCTTCCGGAATCCCTACTGATGATAACATGTCATCTAAACGGTTGTACCTCAAGGATGTAAAGTTAAGTTCTTTTCTGATCTCTTCTATCATCTTCTCGTATTTTTCAGACTCGGGATCTGCATATTCCTTCAGCAACTCGTCTGATATGTCTTCAGTTCCCTCAAGTTTTGCGATTACACGCCTTGTGATAAGATCCATCTCTGAGGAAGAACGTGAGAAGTTTAAGTATTTGCAACCGTACAGTAAAGGCGGGCAGGCGGGACGGATATGGACCTCTTTGGCGCCGCTTTGATAGAGAAATTCGGTGGTTTCACGAAGCTGTGTTCCTCTGACTATGGAATCATCAATTAACAATAAACTCTTATCCTTGATAAGATCATGTACAGGGAGAAGCTTCATTCTCGCTATAAGGTCGCGCTTGCTTTGGATGGTAGGCATGAATGATCTTGGCCATGTCGGTGTATATTTGATAAATGGTCTTGAAAACGGAATTCCTGAGGCGTTGGAATAACCAACAGCATGTGCTGTCCCGGAATCCGGTACACCTGCAACTATGTCCGGTTTGACATTGTCACGTTCTGCAAGACATTTACCACAGTTATATCTCATCTGCTCAACGTTGACGCCCTCATAAGAGCTTGAAGGATAACCGTAATATACCCAGAGAAAGGTACATATCTTCATATCTTTACCCGGAGCAACTAAAGTTCTTACGCCCTCCTGATCTACCACAACAATCTCACCGGGACCTAATTCCTTGTAGTCCTCATATCCAAGATTCCTATATGCAAAATCTTCGAAGGTCAGACAAAATGCATCCTTTTTCTTACCGATTACCAGTGGAGTACGACCATATCGGTCTCTTGCTCCGTATATTCCTTTGGGAGTCAATACCATGAGTGTAAGTGAACCGTCAATCAATTCTAATGCGTAATTGATACCGTCGATTATATTATCCTTTTGGTTGATAATTGCAGCAACTAATTCGGTGGGGTTGATATCACCACCGCTCATTTCAAGAAAATGTGAGTTACCGTTAGAGAAAATCTTATCTACGATCTCATCTGTGTTGTTAATCTTGCTGACAGTTGTTATGGCATAAGTTCCGTGGTGGGAACGAACTATAAGCGGCTGGGGTTCATAGTCGGATATACAGCCTATACCCATAGTACCCTTCATCTCATGCATATCCTTATCGAACTTTGTTCGGAAAGGGGCATTCTCAATGTTATGAATGGAACGATCAAATCCGTTCTTGCCGTATACTGCCATACCACCGCGTCTGGTTCCTAAATGTGAATGGTAATCTGTTCCGAAGAACAGGTCAAACATACAATCTTCTTTTGCAACTACACCGAAAAATCCACCCATGATAATCTCCTTATCTCTTTGTGTTTATTGATTGTTACATTGAATTGGTATTAAATATTTCAAATGCGATATTAGTATAACAATCGTAAGGTCAACTGGCAAGAAAAAAATGAAAAAATATCCACATTTCTTTTATTTTAATTGTTATAGAATTTCATTCGGGTTCGTGTTATACTATTAAAATAAAATATATGAAATA
>CAJOLO010000169.1 GCA_905235345.1 uncultured Lachnospiraceae bacterium | reverse complement strand
ATGGAAATCCGGTTATTATATACATTTTAATTGAAAAATATTTCAGGGTTTGATATAATCAAATTTGCTGTCTGATTATGATCGATAATTACTTTGTGCAGATGTATGAGTAGGGAATGATTGGTTATACTCGGAATTAAGGAATGTGCAGATGAAGATATCAGCAAAACTTAAGCGCATTTAACAACAAGAACGTCGGGAGCGTTCTTGAAAAAGAATTACAAAAAGGATGGTAAGACAAATGGGATTACTTAAAGATTGGCGTGATCACGCATATTCATTGGATGAGAGAACACCGGAAGGAAAGCAGTTCTGGCTAAACTATTTCGGAGTAGAGCAGGGAATATATAAGCAGATTCTTTCTAACCCTGATGAAGTTGTTGAGGGTACCGTTAAAGAACTTGCTGAAAAATATGATACAACAATAGAACTTATTACAGGATTTTTGGACGGTATTGATGAGAGTTTGAAGGAATCCAATAATCTGGATGATATTGATGAAGATTCTAAGGTTACTCTTGATATTGACTTAGAGAAATTATACATGAACATGGTGGAATGTGATGCTGAATGGCTCTATAATCTTGAAGAGTGGGAGCCGTTACTCACTAAAGAGAGAAGAAAAGAATTGTATAAGCTTCAGAAGTCATCAAAGACTATAGTAAAGCCTAAGAAGATTGGAAGGAATGATCCTTGTCCGTGTGGAAGCGGAAAGAAATATAAGCAATGTTGCGGACGTAACTAATAGTTATAAAAAGTGATAAGGTGTTTGCATTTTGTGTGAGGAGAAATTTTATATATGACTACAGGAAAGATTAGAACGAGATTTGCACCCAGTCCTACCGGCAGGATGCACGTGGGTAATCTTCGTACAGCTTTGTATGCTTATCTGGTTGCAAAGCATGAGGATGGAGATTTCATATTGAGAATAGAAGATACTGATCAGGAAAGATATCAGGAGGGTGCTGTTGATATCATTTATCGTACAATGAAGGGCACGGGACTTATTCATGATGAGGGACCTGATAAGGATGGCGGAGTTGGACCATATGTACAGAGCGAAAGACAGAAGAAGGGCTTGTATATTGAGTATGCCAATAAGTTAATTGATAAAGGAGAAGCCTATTACTGCTTCTGTGATAAGGAAAGACTTGATAATCTCAAGGAAGAGGTTGTTGATGGCAAGAGTATCAGAAGATACGATAAGCACTGTCTGCATTTATCTAAAGAAGAGATTGAGGATAATCTTAAGTCGGGAAAGCCATATGTTATAAGACAGAATGTCCCTCTTGAGGGTGAGACCAGCTTTGAAGATGAATTATACGGAACGATAACTGTTCCCAATAATGAGCTTGATGATATGATTCTGATTAAGTCTGACGGTTATCCTACATACAATTTTGCTAATGTTGTGGACGATCATCTTATGGGTATTACCCACGTTGTCAGAGGTCAGGAGTATCTTTCATCTTCACCTAAGTATAACAGACTTTATCAGGCTTTCGGCTGGGATGTTCCGGTATATATTCATTGTCCAACAATTACTAATGAGAACCATGAGAAGCTTTCTAAGAGAAGTGGACATTCGTCATATGAGGATTTGTTAGAGCAGGGCTTTGTTACTGAGGCGATTGTTAACTTTGTAGCTTTACTTGGATGGAGTCCGGAGGATAATCAGGAGATATTCTCTCTTGACGAGCTTGTTAAAGTATTTGATTACAAGCATATATCCAAATCGCCGGCTGTGTTTGATATGGTGAAGCTTCGCTGGATGAACGGTGAATATATCAAGAATATGGATTTTGACAGATTTAAGGAGATGGCACTTCCTTATGTAAATGAAGTAATAACAAAGGATGTCAAGATTGATGAGATATTAGAACTGGTGAAGACACGTATAGAGGTATTCCCTGATATTAAGGATCATATTGATTTCTTCGAGGAACTGCCTGATTATGATGTAGAGCTCTACACTCACAAGAAGATGAAGACCAATAGCGAGAATTCTCTTGAGATACTTAAGGAAGAGTATGAGATATTGAAGGATGTGGAGGATTGGTCTCTTGATAATCTCCATGATCTTTTGATGAACTATATTTCAGAGAAGGGTATTAAGAACGGTACGGGTTTATGGCCGGTTCGTATTGCGGTATCCGGTAAGCAGATGACACCGGGAGGTGCATTTGAGATCATGGATATCCTTGGCAAGGAGGAATCACTTAGAAGAATCGAGATAGGAATTGAGAAGCTTAGCTGATAATATGTCAATAATTAAGAAATATTAACTTCAGGTGATTGCGAAACTTATTAATATTGTGTATTAGATTGTACATATTATACAGATTCCATAAACAGGTGCTTTGGACGGTACTTAATGAGTGTGCAACACGAATTTAGTACCGCTGCGTGCGACAAGCAGCGAAAGCGTGCCTGTGATGGAACTGTATAATATGTACAATTCTGAGGACATAAACAAGAGTTTCGCAATCACCTATATTAGCTTGAATGAAAGGAGCGTTACATGCCGGATTTTAATAAAGGACAACTTGAAGCGATACATCATGTAAATGGTCCGATGCTGGCATTAGCAGGTCCGGGTTCCGGAAAGACGACAGCAATTGTCTATCGAATTAAATATCTGATTGAGGAAGCCTCCGTTAATCCTGCCAATATCCTTGTAATCACATTTACAAAGGCAAGTGCAAGGGAGATGGAGGAGAGGTTCCTTAGCTTAATGAAGGGTTCTAAGTGTGGAGTTACATTTGGAACCTTTCATTCTGTATTTTTCTATATTCTCAAGGTAGCATACGGATATGGTACAGGTAATATCTTCTCTGAGGATGATAAATATAAGCTGATAAGAGAGCTTATTCAGAAAAGAGAGCTGGAATATGATGATGAGGAAGAGGTTATTTCTGAAATTGTCAGAGAGATAAGCCTTATGAAAGGTGACATGATACCTTTGGAGCATTTTTATTCATCTGCTGTAGGCGAAGAAGTGTTTAGGGAAATCTACAAAGAATATCAGAATACAATTTTGAAGAATGGTAAGCTTGATTTTGATGATATGATGGTGTATTGCTATGAGCTTTTGTCACAGCGGTCAGATATTCTTGCGAATTTACAGAAACGCTATAGATATATATTGGTTGATGAGTTTCAGGATATCAATAAGCTTCAGTATCAGATTACCAAGATGTTGACGGCACCTGATAACAATTTATTTATAGTAGGAGATGATGACCAGAGCATATATGGATTCCGAGGTGCAAGACCGGAGATAATGCTTAAGTTTAGTGATGATTATCCTGACAGTAAGATGACATTGCTTGACATTAATTACAGGTGCAGCAGAAATATAGTTGAGGGTTCGGAAAAGCTTATAAGACATAACAGTGCGAGATATGATAAAAGACTTGTAAGTAATGCGGATTATGAAGAACCGATATACATACATCATATGAAGAATAAGACAGAGGAGAATACTCATATAATCGAAACGATAAGGAAGTATTATGACAATGGTATTCCTTATTCGGAAATGAGTGTGATATACCGTACCAATTCGCAGGCGGGAACTCTTGTGCAACGACTAATGGAATATAATATTCCGTTTTATACCAGAGACAAAGTACCATGTATATATGATCATTTTGCAATTAGAAATGTGCTTGATTATATAAAGGCTGCATTAGGCGATAGGAAAAGGGGATTGTTTCTTAGGATAATCAACAGACCTAACCGTTATATTTCAAGGGAAATGCTTATGGAGTCTGAGTTCTCATTTGATGCAATGATAGAGAGATACGATGGGAAGGACTGGGCGGTTGATAATCTTATTCAATTAAGATATGAACTTGAGACGCTTTCACAGTTAAAACCTTTTGCAGCTGTCAATTTTATAAGAAAAGCGATAGGATATGATCTGTATCTTAAAGAGTATGCGGAGTATCGGCATCTTCTTGTGGACGACCTTTATGAGGTGCTTGATGAGGTGGCAGAACTGGCAAAGCAATACAAGTCTTATGACGAGTGGTTTGAGGGAATAGAGGAGTATCGAAGAGAATTGGAAGAACACAGCAGGGCGGATATAGAGGAAAACCGTGAAGGGGTTGCTGTAACTACAATGCACAGTGCGAAGGGACTGGAGTATGACGTAGTGCTGATACCGGAAGCTAATGAAGGTCTGACTCCGTATAAAAAAGCTGTACTACCGGAAGAGATAGAAGAAGAACGCCGTATGTTCTATGTGGCGATGACAAGGGCAAGGCACCATCTGCATATATACGAGGTGAAGGAATATTATAATAAAGACCTTTCCGAATCACGGTTTATCTCTGAGATACTTGGAGAGCAGACATGATAAGTTACCGACGGATGGCGGGAATATACCTTTTGATAGTCTTGAACCGGAAGTGGCTGCTATTCTTGGGATAAAACGCAGCTTGGCTAAGAAACCGTACATATGTGCTTTAGATTTGTGTCGTTAATAAACGGTCCAGGTTCACAATTCCCGCACCCTGCATATTATAGGGAAGATAAGGTACGTTATAGGCAGAGTCCATAAGGTGCATCTTAACTTCGTCATTGGAAAAGTGTGGACGTATCTGTAAAAGCAGGGCACAGTATCCGCTTATAAACGGTACGGACATTGAGGTGCCGCTTTTGACAGTATAACCCTCGTTAGGCTTTAAGCTTAGGATATGATAACCCGGTGCCACAAGCTCAGGTTTTGTTATATATGGTCGTAATGGTCCTGCGGAGGAAAAATGTTGTCCGTCATACGAACCGACTGTGATTACCTCCCTGCAGTTTCCCGGTGCAGATATGGAGCCGGGTGTCGGTCCGTTATTGCCTGCTGAACAGCATACAATTATATCCTGGTCCCAAAGTTTTTTTATCCATACATTTAATCTGTTATTCTCGTGGCGGAGTTCTTCGCTGTTTCCGCCTATGGAAATGTTGACTATTCGTATGTTATACATTATATGGTGGCTGAGTATCCACTTGATTGCATGAATGAGCAGATCGGTCTCACTGTTTCCTCTATTATCAAGAACTTTAAGTATCACAAGGTTGCAATCAGGAGCTATCCCAATTTTTTTTGCAGCTGCAATTCCTGCCACATGGGTTCCATGGGAATAATCATCATATAATATTTTGCGATCAGATACAAAATCTTCAAATGTCAGTATTCGTTTATTCTCTATCTCTTTATGGGGTGCGAGCCCTGAATCCATTATGGCGATGGTGACTTCTTTTCCGGTAATTCCCTGCTCATGAAATGAGACAGCACCGGAGACCAAAGCGGGAATTTTTGAAGCGGCTGACATGAATGAGACCTCCTGATTTTTATGTGAATTAATACCTGTATGGCGATTTTTAATCAGTCGGACTTTCATTCAGACGATTTGTTAGTCCGATCAATCAGAATCCTTTATACCGGTGCATCAGTTTCTGTTAAAAAGCATTCTTTGTTTTATTTAAGCTGATTAAAAACTCCGGCACCGGTCTTTACAAATCTTAAAAATATGGTTATATTAAAGTAAATAAATAGCTGTTTCGGATGATTAACAGGTGATTGCAAACTCCGATTTACATCTTATTAATTGTGTATGATAAGGAGTTTGGCAAATGCATATCGGATGATTAATGTAGTGGTGTAATGATTTATGTATATTATTATAATATGATGAATATAATGTAAAGTTACGGATATGAACATATAATTAAGAAAAGTAATCTGTGAATGATATGTTTATGTCAGAAAGCGAGTCTTGACTACATGATAAGGAGAAAATCAATGATTAAGAAGAGTGTGAAATCAGAACTTGACGGACTTATGAATGAACTTAAGATGAATCTTGAGAATAATTACAAGGATCTTGCACATGATGCGTTAAATAAGCTTCATGTCACATTGGACGAGTATCTTCAAAACGGAACATTAAAGGAAAAAGATTACAGAAAATACAAGGATGTGGCCAATGAGTATTCGTCGAAGCTTGTTGACTATCATCATTGAATTGAACGTATTTTATTTTGAAGCAATTTTACGGAAATTATAGATTCAATCATGTAAGTGTATATGAACATTTTTTTTTGATTAATAGAATCACTGTTTACAATGGAGGCAAATAAATAATGGAATTTACAGCATTAATATGTAATGTGGTCATAAGCATTTTAATCCCGCTTATAATCTGGATCATATTAGTATTAAAGAATAAGAAGGAAATGAAGGGGATAATAGTACTCTT
>CAJOLO010000168.1 GCA_905235345.1 uncultured Lachnospiraceae bacterium | reverse complement strand
TAAGTGAGAAGATGGAAAGAATATTACAGATATCGGGATTGTACCGTGTCGGTAAAAGAATGGATAATATAGAAGCTGCGATTGCTTCCATTAATTCCGGTAGCAGTAATTGATGGTTTTTTCCGGAGTTTGTGGTTTTATTCTGAAATAGATAAAACATAATTTGACTATAGTCAAATTTAACGAAGAATACTGTAACATAAATGATTGATTGTATATGTATTTAAAAAATGGAAAAGGGGATAGGAAGATGGAACATAAAAATGATCAGATGGTTGTGGAGTTTGACAGTAAATCAAAAAATGAAAGCTTTGCCAGAGTTGTTGTAGCTGCATTTGTCGCAAGACTAGATCCGACATTGGAGGAGATTTCTGATATTAAAACGGCTGTATCTGAGGCAGTAACCAATTCGGTTATACATGGATACGAGAATGGTGACGGAAAGATTAGAATTGAGACAAGTATCTCAGGGGATACAGTGACGATCATTGTAACAGATCATGGTATTGGAATTGAAAATGTTGAGCGTGCAATGGAACCGATGTACACATCAAAACCGGAACTTGAAAGGTCAGGTATGGGTTTTGCTTTTATGGAAGCCTTTATGGATGAATTGGTTGTGGAGTCTGCCCCCGGTGAAGGAACAATTGTAACTATGAGTAAGGTTATCGGAAATAATGAAAGTGAATGGGAAAATAGTTTAGAATAATGGAGGCGTCATGGACAAGACTTTAGAATTATTAAAGCTTGCAAAAGAAGGAGACCAGGACGCAAAAGAACAGATTGTTACGGAGAATTTAGGTTTGGTATGGGCAGTGGCAAGAAGATATATAGGCAGGGGATATGAACTCGAGGATCTTTATCAGATAGGTTGTATAGGACTTGTCAAATGCATAGATAAATTTGACCTTTCATTTGATGTTAAATTCAGTACTTATGCTGTTCCTTTAATTTCGGGTGAGATTAAACGGTTTTTAAGAGATGACGGAATGATTAAGATAAGCAGAAGTCTTAAGGAGACTGCATATAAAGTAAACAGGGTACGCAATGAGATGATCAATAAAACAGGTGTTGAACCCGGACTTTCCGAAATTTCCGAACTGCTTAATATTGATGTCTGTGAGATAGTAGCCTCACTTGAGGCTAATGTGGAGGTTGAATCGATACAAAAGACCATATATCAGAATGATGGTAATCCGGTCTGTCTGGCAGATAAGCTTGCAGATGAAAAGGATGAGCAGGAGGATGTGATTGATCAGATGGTTATTGAAGAACTTTTATCAAGACTTGAGGAAACAGAGAGTAGAATAATAAAGATGAGATATTTTGAGAATAAGACACAGACTGAGATTGCTGCAGAAATAGGAATATCTCAGGTTCAGGTGAGTCGTATGGAGAAGAAAATTCTATTGAAGATGAGAAATGAGTTTTCATAGGTTTACGGGGTGTGAAGTCGCATCTTGTTTATCACTTTAATGTGTGATAGAATATGTGCGTGATAAAAATATACTGATGCATTTATCTATACAATATAGGCAATTGCGAAACTCTTGTTTATATTTTCAGGATTGTACATATTATACAGTTCCATCACAGGCACGCTTTCGCTGCTTGTCGCACGCAACGGTACTAAATTCGTGTTGCACACTCATTAAGTACCGGCGGCTCCAAAGCACCTGTTTATGGAATCTGTACAATATGTACAATCCAATATACAATATTAATAAGTTTCGCAATTACCTAATATATACAATAAAAAGAAAGGAATATGTGATATGCACTCCAAATCTTGAAGGAACGGGGAGTTAATAAGTCACATCAGAAAACATATGAGTGAATTACGGGTGAATCTTAAAAAGGTAGTGGATGACAGTTATGACATAGAGATAGGCTATGCGCTTAAGGATAAGCTTATTGATGATCTGAAAGAAGGTCTTGTAGGCAAGATACATAAGTTTGCTGTTATAACAGATAGCATTGTTAAGGAACTTTATGCTGATGATATTTATAATGCATTAAAGCAGGCCGGTTATGATGCAGAGCTTTTTGTTTTTCCGGAGGGAGAGAAAAGCAAGACGAGAAAGACTAAGGAAGATATTGAGGATGCTATGCTTGCAAAAGGATTTCGCAGGGATTGTTGTATCATAGCAGTAGGCGGGGGAGTTGTAACTGATCTTGCCGGGTTTATAGCAGGTACATTCGGCAGAGGAGTTCCGTTTATCAATTATGCTACAACTATACTTTCTGCAGCAGATGCATCTGTCGGTGGTAAGACTGCGGTGGATACTCCTTTGGCAACCAACCTTATTGGTTTGTTCAATCAACCGGAAAAAGTATATATAGATATAGAAACATGGAATACACTTCCAAAACGTCAGATTGTCAGTGGACTTGCAGAGACTATAAAACATGCGTGTATAGCAGACAAAGAATTCTTCAATTATCTTGACGAGCATATGACAGAAATTTTGACTATGGATAAAATTGCGTGTGAACATATTGCAGAGACCAATTGTCGTATTAAATATAATGTGGTAATGAAGGACGAAATGGAAACCGGCCTTAGGGAGGTGCTAAATCTTGGTCATACCGTTGGTCGTGCTATTGAAACGGTAAGTGATTATGAACTTATGCATGGTGAAGCAGTATCTATAGGTATTGTAGCAGAGGTTAATCTTGCATATAGGCTTTCGTATGTTTCCGATGATGAAAGAAAGGCTGTAATCGCACTTTTGAAAAAAGCAGGACTTCCTACAGAGATACCTGATTATATTGACAGAGAAGCTTTGGTTAAGAAACTATACACGGATAAGAAGGTAAGGGATGGAAAGCTTCGCTTTGTTCTACAGAATGGAATAGGAGATATTGTTGAATTTGAACCCGGAGTGTTTGCTCGTCCGATAGAGGAAGATGTTGCCAGAGAAATAATTATGCAGATGTAGGAGTATTTGAAACAGATTAGTGAGAATTGATTATAATATGTACAATTCTTTAGATATAAACAAATGTTTCACAATTACCTAAGTACAGGTGTATAGGGAAATGAGTAAATC
Organism: uncultured Lachnospiraceae bacterium; assembly: GCA_905235345.1. Taxonomy (GTDB): domain Bacteria; phylum Bacillota; class Clostridia; order Lachnospirales; family Lachnospiraceae; genus CAG-590. The sequence continues at coordinate 845 of CAJOLO010000168.1, read as the reverse complement.
TCTCAATAGAATAGTTCACTATGAATAATTATTCATAATATTCGATTGGATTTATTGTTGAGAATTGCTCATTGACAAAGAATAAAACATTATATATAATCTAAGAGCTTTTTACAAATTTGTTTCCTGATAAAGATAAAGGAGACAACAATACATCTTAATGAGGAGGAGAATACAAGATGGATAGCAATGTTTTAGCAGCACTAATGGGTGTATTAGCAATTGTTGGTGTAATCTTATTAATTTGGCTGGTGATTAATATAGTATCACTATGGAGGATTTTCACCAAAGCAGGTGAGGCTGGATGGAAGAGTATTATTCCGATATACAATTCGTATGTACAGTATTCAATTACATGGAATACTAAAATATTCTGGGTGAATATTGGATTAAGCATTGTTTCAACGATTGTTTCTGTAATCCAAAATGGTAATTCGAGTATGATACTTACATTGATAAGTACCATTATTTCAATTGCTTCAACTGTAATATTTATTATAGCAAGTCATAAGCTTTCGAAGGCATTTGGTCATGGAGTCGGATTTACAGTAGGATTAGTATTACTGAATCCAATATTTATGTTGATACTTGCTTTCGGCAGTTCAGAGTATGAGGGCATTCCAGATTAATATATTATATTTGGAATATTAACTGACACAACTAATATGTAATGATATAGAAAACCCATCAGATAAATATCTGATGGGTTTTCTTAATGAAAAGGAGTGTTACCTGATCATAGAATATGAATATCTTTATGTAATTCATATTACTTCATAGGTCTTCCTAAAAGTGATCCCTCTTCCCATGTATAAAAAGTGCCGCGTGCCGCCCATATCGGACTG
>CAJOLO010000167.1 GCA_905235345.1 uncultured Lachnospiraceae bacterium | reverse complement strand
ATATGAATTTGATGGCTGGTATACAGAAGCAGAGGGTGGAGTTAAAATCACATCGGATTCAAAGGTTGAAAACAAAGAAGATCATACATTATATGCACATTGGACAGAGAACGAAAAGAAGATTACAATATCATTTAATGCTAATGGAGGAAAAACTTCGGTAGAAAGTAAAACGGTTACAATCGGAGAAATATATGGAGAACTTCCGACAGCGTTTAGAGCAGGTTACACTTGTGCCGGCTGGTTTACTGAAGTAAATGGTGGTGAAAAAATATATGTTACAAAGGAAGTAACAATTGAAAGTTCACATACAGTATATGCTCATTGGATAAAACAGGAAATTAGTACTACCGTGACATTTGATGCTAATGGTGGAAATGTTGAACCGGAGAGCAAGGAAGTAATGGTTGGGGAGGCTTATGGTGAACTGCCGATACCTGTCATGGAGGGATTAATCTTTAATGGCTGGTACACAGAGGCAGAAGAGGGTGAACTCGTAACTGATGAAACAATAGTAGATAAATACGAGCCACATACATTATATGCTCATTGGACTTCAGAATCAGAGGATTCGGACGATTCATCAGCAACACCTTTGGATGATACCACCCAAAATCCGTTAATTCCGGATGATCCTTCTGAAACACCGACAACATCTGCTGAATCCGGCGAAACACCGCCAGCACCTGCACCTATATCTGAGGTAACCGGAATATCTCAGACGCCTGCAGTAAACACTGTAATTACAGAGGTAACAAGCGGTGCTAATTATAAGGTGAGCAGTAATGATCCGAATGCGTTGACAGTAACATATATCGGTTCAACCAATAAAAAAGCCAAGACAATTACAGTGCCGGATAAAGTAACAATAGACGGAACAACCTATATGGTAACCAAAATTGATACAGCAGCTTTCAAAGGCAATACAAACGTAACGAAGATTGTTATTGGAAAGAATATAGCATCAATAGGAAAGAATACATTTAAGAATTGTAAAAAACTTAAGACTATTGTCATTAAATCTTCCAAGTTTACAACTAAGACGGTGGCGAAAGGTGCTTTTAAAGGAATAACTAAGAAAACAGTGATAAAGGTACCTAAGAAAAAGCTTCAAGCATATAAAAAGCTGTTCAGAAAGAAAGGACTTTCTAAAAAGGTAAAGATAAAGAAGGGTTGATAATATCATAATCAACAAGAAATCAGGGAAAATATGATGACAGAACAATTGTTTGTGTGTTGAATTAAGAGAGGTTTTTATGAGTTACGATGAATTATTAAATGAAATAAAGATACGATTTGAAAAAGAGCCAAAGCTTCTTAATCTGCCTGCCAGACCACGCTGGATGAAGGATAGTGATCCGCTTAATTGTATATATAACAATTATCTTGAATTAAAAAAGAAGGGCAGGATTACATATGGTTGTATAGTACAGGCTAATTATTTGTTGTATCAGGAAGGAGATATAGATTGTCCTGCTGATATCATTTTTTCTGATAGTCCGTTGGGGGATATATATCCAGAGGAATTGATTTCAATTGCGGATGAGTTATTCGCATATAAGGATATGCCTCTTTTAAAGGCTCCGCGTAGTATGAGAAAGGTGGTTAAACAGATTAAGGATGAGATGGACAGAAGTGTAAGATATATTGATTTTCTTAAGAAGGGTGAGCATGCATTTAATGTGTATAATGCGGCAGTAATGGTGTATCGTGAGCACCTGTATGCCGGAATGTTAAAAGAAAGAATATATCCGATTATCTATCTGCCTGATAATCCGGCAGTGGTAATGATAATACCGGATGTATTTTATAAGGAAATGCCGGAGCATATTAATATGCAGGCAGAAGAAAAGAAGATACAAAGCCATAGCGGACTAAGACTTAGAGAAGAATAATGTATCCTGAATAAGAAATAATAAAAATAATATAATCATATAATAATTATATCATCACATATTATTAATTATTCAAGTGAAGATTTATATTATTAATTGTGTGTATCCAATAATTGTAAAAATTGTTCAGGCGGTACCGGTTTGGAGAAATAGTACCCTTGAATAAAATCGATATTGATGTTTGATAACTCGTCTAATTGGTGTTTTTCCTCAACACCTTCAGCAACGATTTCAAGATCCACAGATTTGATCATGTTGATAACGCCGCTCATCATGGTGCGGCGTTTGGCATTTTCAAAGTAAGCCTGGGTCATTTTGTGGTCGAATTTCACAATCTTGATCGGCAGGTCTAACAGGTAGTCAAGGTTGGAGAAGCCTGTCCCAAAGTCGTCAAGAGAGAAAGTTACTCCGATTCTTCTAAGTTTTTCCATGTTGTTGATAAGTATGTCGGTATTTTGAATAGCCTTGGACTCTGTAATTTCTAAGTTGATATGTTTGGGATCAAGTCCTACATCCCTGATGATCTTTGTGAGCACTTCTGCCATGTCTGTTCTTATACATTGTACTGCGGATAGATTGATCTCCAGGTATTCTATGCCTTTCTCGTAGAGTTTTTCTTCTTTTATGAAACGACAGGCTTTCTCAAATACTATCAGGCCAAGCTGAAGGATAAGTTCAGTATCTTCAGCAACCGGTATAAATGCGCCGGGTGGGATGAGTTCACCATCCTCGTTGATTATACGTACAAGTGCCTCTGCCGATACAAAACGTTTCTTGGCTGTGGAGTATATAGGCTGATAGTATACCTGTACCCTGTCATCACGCATTGCAGAAATTATCATGTCCTCAATTTCCTTCTCTCTACGATAAGTATCCGCCCAGTTCTCGTCCATAACAAGCAGCTTATCCGAGCTGTTTTTGTAATCCCTTTTAAAAGCCCGCATCATTTCTAACATTGTCTCAGCATCTCTTGCGATAAATGAGTTGGGGATTTCCGTAAATATGAGATCAATAGTTGCCCTGTCTCCCTCTATTAGCCATTCTTTGTTAAGTGAGGTTTGAATTTTTTCCGAGGCAATATCTAATGGGGTGTTTCTTGAGAAGGTTACAATATATTCCCACTCCCCGTATTTAAAAACCTGTCCGTCCGGGTTCTGATCCAATATCTTTGTGAATTCCTTAAGAAAAAAGTTGACACTTTCATTATCATATCGTTCATACAGAAAATGGGGATTGACGAAATTGACAGAAAACATGGAGATACGCTCGCCTCTTATATAACATTGGTCAAGATAGGCATTAAATGCGAGATCATTAAAGCAGCCGCTTTCCCTGTCGATAAAGCTTTCAGGATTCTCAAGACGGATGAATACGATGAGAATGCCTATTGCACTGGTAAAACCAATGATAAGCAGGGAACTGTTTATGAATTGAACAATGGCGGCAGCTAAAAGCAGAAACATCCAGAGCATGCTGGCACGCCATCTTCTGTTGTTCATTCGTTTTCTGAAAGAAATAAGTACAAATACATTAATTATTGTATAGAATAATGCGGCTGCATATGTAGCGATTACTGCAGGACCGTAAGTGTACAGGTCAGTGCTGCTTGTGTAGTGAATCTGTATCGGAATAATAGAGATTAGTATAGTTATAAATGCTAAGAAAATCATTGACAGAATTCTGTGTAATCGTATAACAAAATGTTTAGCACCAATATTTACATTGGTATATAGATTCATCGAGAAAGTCATCCAGACAAGGGATAAAAGATAGATCTTACATATAGTTTTTGTATATACGGTATAGTTTCCATTGGCGCTAACAATAGCAACTATAGAGAGTGCATCAAAAATGAGCGCAACAAAAGTAGAAAAAAGAGCCAAAAGAAAAACCTTTTTTGTGCGCAGCCATATGGATTTTCTGTTTATTGACATTCTGATGAGAAGGAGCACAATCACAATGCCGCAAAGCTGTACTTGAATATTCATAGTGTATATTCCTTAATA
>CAJOLO010000166.1 GCA_905235345.1 uncultured Lachnospiraceae bacterium | reverse complement strand
GAAAAAACTTCCGCCAAGGATGGAAATACTAAAACAAAAAGTAATAAAGCAAAGACATCATCGGCAAAAGCAGGTGTATCTAAGAAAAGTACATCGACTAAAACGGCGAAGAATAATACGCAATCTGTGAACGAAGCAGAAGAGATGTTTTTAGGCGGTGAGATAGCTGTATGGGTGATCGGTGCGGTTATGCTTATTCTTGAACTTGCAAACTTTGGGTTGTGTGGAGCTGTCAGTATCGTAAGTGATTTTTTCTTTGGACTTTTTGGTATAATACAATATGTTGTTCCGTTAGCAGTGCTGATTTCGGCTTTCTTTTTGTATGTTAATGAATTCAAGCCAAGAGCAGTGCATAAAGTAGTGTTTGGTTTCGTTGCTTTGTTAGGGATTGGAATGATTGCACAGATGACAGAGGGTATCCCGGATAAATATAATCTGGAAGCATTTTATAATGGCGGATTTGGTGAAAACGGAGAACATTTTGGAGGCGGAATTATATGTGGCAGTCTTGCATTTATTCTCAATAAGGCTGTGGGTAGTTTAGGTACATATATTATAATTCTCCTTTCGATCATTATATGTGTGGTTCTGTTTGCTGAGATTTCACTTATCGATGTTATTCGTAGTATAACAGGTGAAGTGATTAAAGCCAGAGATGATGAATATGACGATGATGATATATATGATGATGAAACGGAGTACGAAGCTGCCGACAGACGGGATGCGGGTAGACGCAGATCAAGACGTAACAGGAAAGATGACATTTATGATGAGATTGCCGTAGAGGATTTTTCCGAAGCAAGAAAAAGTAAGAATGATAAAGCTAAGAATGTTGATAATTTAGCGGATATATCGCAGACAGGTAGAAAAGGAAGTATATTGGAAAGTATTTCTGTTCTTCCGGACGATCCTTCGAAGGGGATTATTCCGGATTCCAATGTTACCAAGCTTCCGGATGGGGAGGAGGTTCATGAGATAACCGTGGATTTTCCGGTCAATCTTCCCGGAGAGAATATGGATTCATTTGAGGTTGACGAGGTTGATAAGGCGGAAGTCAGGTCAGCTTCCAATAATAGAAAGAAGGTAAAAAGGAATATAGTTCCTGTAGTTTTACCGGATTCTAATGAATCAAAGAGTGCAGGCGACAATAACTTAGATGAGAATATTGATAAGATGGATCTGTTTCCGGATAGTTATGACGGTTATGATGATATTTCCATGCCATCAATAGCTGACATTAATGGAATATCCGATGTTGCCGGTTCTAATCATGCTAAAACATCTTCCGGCAAGGTAAGAAAGACTTCTGTAAAGAATGAAGCTGTCGATGACGGAGTGATTGGTGAAATGTTGACGGACTCTGAAAAAGAGGCGGTCATGAATATGGAGAATAAGACTGCGAAAGAGGAGAAGAATATGTCTGCCAAGGAGGTGGGCAGTTCCGATTCTGAGTATAAATTCCCACCGTTGGAACTTCTTAAACAGAGTAAATCTTCTAACAATATGAGGGATGATACGGTGAGAGAGAATGCGGTCAAGCTTCAGGAGGTGCTTAAGAGCTTTGGAGTAAATGTTACCATGACCAATTACAGTTGCGGCCCTTCCGTAACCCGTTACGAAATGGTGCCTGAACAGGGAGTTAAGGTGAGCAAGATCACAGGTCTTGCTGATGATATAATGATGAATCTTGCTGCTCAGAGCATTCGTATAGAAGCTCCTATTCCGGGTAAATCAGCTGTTGGTATTGAGATTCCCAACGGTAAGCGCATCGGCGTAGGTTTCAGGGAGCTTATAGATACGGAGAAATTCATCAAGCATCCATCTAAGATTGCAGTTGCAGTCGGCAAAGATATAGAGGGTAATGTGGTCGTTGAAGATATAGCAAAGATGCCGCATTTACTTATTGCCGGGGCAACCGGTTCAGGAAAGTCAGTATGTACGAATACACTTATTATGAGTATTTTATATAAAGCACGGCCTGATGAAGTAAAGCTTATCCTTGTGGATCCTAAGCAGGTTGAATTAAAGGTATATAACGGAATACCTCATCTGCTTACACCGGTTGTCACAGATCCTAAGAAAGCGGCAGGTGCACTTAACTGGGCAGTTGCTGAGATGACAGACAGATATCAGAAGTTTGCGGAGTGCAATGTCAGAAATATACAGGGATATAATGAAAAGGTTGAAGATCTTAAGAAATCCGGAGATATAGAAGACGTAACCATTGAGAAGATGCCGCAGATTGTTATAATCGTTGATGAGCTGGCTGACCTTATGATGGTTGCAAAAGCAGAGGTTGAGGAAGCTATTGTGCGTCTTGCCCAGCTTGCCCGTGCTGCAGGTATTCATCTTGTTATTGCAACCCAGCGTCCATCTGTGGATGTTGTTACCGGCCTTATCAAGGCGAATGTTCCGTCTAGAATTGCATTGTCAGTGTCTTCGGGCATTGATTCCCGAACGATAATTGATACGGTAGGGGCAGAGAAGCTTCTCGGTAACGGAGATATGTTGTTTTATCCTACTACATATCCTAAGCCTCTTCGTGTACAGGGAGCATATATATCTGATGATGAGGTGGTTAATGTTGTTGAGTTTTTAAAAGCCAATAATGGTGAAACTACCTACAGTGAAGAGATGACCAACAAGATAACTTCAAGTGGAAGTGCTATGGCAGGTTCATCCGGTGATGGAGCTTCCGGAAATGACAAAGATGAATATTTTGTTCAAGCCGGTAAATTCATTATAGAAAAGAACAAAGCATCAATAGGAATGCTTCAGAGAATGTTCAAGATTGGATTTAACAGAGCTGCACGTATTATGGATCAGTTGTCTGAAGCCGGGGTTGTAGGTCCTGAAGTAGGTACCAAGCCAAGAGAGGTACTGATGACAGAAGAGCAGTTTGAAGAGTATGTGGATGAATATTTTTAAGGAGGATATATATGAAGACAGATATTGAGATTGCACAGGAAGCAAAGATGAAGCCTATAACAGAGGTTGTTGAGCAGTTAGGCATTACAGCAGATGACTTGGAATTATACGGCAAGTACAAAGCAAAGCTTTCTGATGATCTGATTGATAGGATTGAGGACAATAAGGAGGGTAAGCTTGTGTTAGTAACCGCAATTAATCCAACTCCGGCAGGAGAAGGAAAGACTACGGTTACAGTAGGACTTGGAGATGCTCTTGGAAAAATGGGCAAGAAGGCTTCCATTGCCATTCGCGAGCCGTCCCTTGGACCATGTTTCGGTATTAAAGGCGGAGCAGCAGGTGGCGGTTATGCCCAGGTTGTTCCTATGGAGGATCTTAATCTTCATTTTACCGGAGATTTTCATGCAATCACATCTGCCAATAACCTTCTTGCTGCCATGCTGGACAATCATATTCAGCAGGGGAATGAACTTAATATAGATACCAGACAGGTTGTTTGGAAGAGATGTCTTGATATGAATGACAGAGTACTTCGTAATGTTGTTGTGGGAATGGGAAGCAAGATGGATGGAGTGGTCAGAGAGGATCATTTTGTTATATCTGTAGCGTCTGAGATAATGGCTATCCTGTGCCTTGCTAACGATATGGATGATTTGAAGGATAAGCTTTCAAAGATCATAGTGGCATATACGTATGATGGTAAGCCTGTTACAGCGAAAGATCTCAAAGCCGTTGGCGCGATGGCAGCTCTATTAAAGGATGCTATAAAGCCTAATGTTATTCAGACCTTAGAGCACACTCCTGCATTTGTTCATGGAGGACCATTTGCGAATATTGCCCATGGTTGTAACTCTGTCCGTGCGACTAAGCTTGCGTTGAAGCTTTCTGATATTGTAGTGACCGAGGCAGGATTTGGTGCAGATCTTGGTGCAGAGAAATTCCTTGATATCAAATGCAGGAAAGCGGGAATCTCGCCTGATGCGATTGTTCTTGTTGCTACGATCAGAGCACTC
>CAJOLO010000165.1 GCA_905235345.1 uncultured Lachnospiraceae bacterium | reverse complement strand
TAACATTCCAAGGGTGGAATTATTAACAGTATGTGTTAGTTGAATAGTTATAAGAAGCAAGGGTGTTTCGAGTCTGTACTCGAAGCATCCCTTTTTTTATTCTCATTGATCATATCTAAGGGAGGAATATTATGAACACAGAGCTTGAAGAACTTAGGGAGAAAGGTCTTTATGACCCACAGTTTGAACATGACAATTGCGGTATCGGTGCAATTATTCAGATTGATGGCAGGAAAAGTCATAAGCTTGTTGCGGATGCACTTAGTATTGTTGAGAATCTTGAGCATAGAGCCGGAAAGGATGCGGAGGGAAAGACCGGTGACGGTGTCGGTATCCTTACACAGATTCCTCATAAGTTCTTTGTTCGAAAGATGGCAGAGCAGGGAGTAGAGCTTCCGGGAGAAAGACAGTATGGTGTGGGAATGTTCTTTTTCCCGCAGAATGATCTTGAAAGCCGACAGGCTAAGAAGATGTTTGAGATTATAGTGGCTAAGGAAGGGCTTAAGATATTAGGCTGGAGAAAGGTGGATACAAAGCCGGAGGTGCTTGGAAGCAAAGCATTGGAATGTATGCCTGAGATAATGCAGGTGTTTATCGAACGTCCGGCAGCACTCGCCACGGATTTGGATTTTGACAGAAAGTTATATGTGATAAGACGAGAGTTTGAGCAGAGTAATGTCAATACTTATGTTCCTTCTCTTTCATGCAGAACGATTGTGTATAAGGGAATGTTCCTTGTGGGACAGCTTAGAACATTTTTCCTTGATCTGATGGATAAGGATTATGAGTCTGCGATAGCTATGGTACATTCAAGATTCTCTACCAACACCAATCCAAGCTGGAACAGGGCACATCCTAACCGCTTCATGGTACATAACGGTGAGATCAACACTATCAAGGGTAATGCGGATAAGATGCTGGCCCGTGAGGAGACAATGTCTACCAATATGCTGTCAGCAGATGATATGACCAAGGTACTTCCGGTAATATCATCAAGCGGTTCGGATTCTGCTATGCTTGATAATACTTTGGAGTTCCTTGTTATGAGCGGTATGGAGCTTCCGCTTGCGGCAATGATAGCAATTCCGGAACCATGGGAACATAACGATACGCTTACACGTGAGGAGAGAGATTTCTATCAGTACTATGCAACGATGATGGAGCCGTGGGACGGACCTGCTTCAATTCTGTTCTCTGACGGAGATGTAATGGGAGCAATTCTTGACAGAAACGGACTGCGTCCATCCAGATACTATGTGATGGATGACGGAAGACTTATACTTTCTTCAGAGGTAGGCGTGCTTGAACTTTCTGAGAAGCATATTGTGAAGAAGGAGAGACTTCATCCCGGAAAGATGCTGCTTGTTGACACAAAGAATAACAAGATATATTCCGATGAGGAGATCAAGCAGAAATATGCTCACAATAGACCATATGGTGAGTGGCTTGACAGTAATCTGCTTAAGTTGAAGGATATCAAGATCCCGAATGCCAGGATTCCTGCGTATACTGATGAGGAGAGAACGAGACTTCAGAAGGCATTCGGCTATACTTATGAGAACTATCACGAGGGTATTCTTAATATGGCATTGAATGGGACAGAGCAGATAGGAGCCATGGGTATAGATACTCCGATAGCGGCTCTTTCCGGAGAATATCAGCCGTTGTTCTATTATTTTAAGCAATTGTTTGCCCAGGTTACCAATCCTCCTATCGATGCAGAGAGAGAGAAGATTGTAACTTCAAGAACGGTTTATGTCGGGAAAAACGGTAATCTGTTAGAGGAGAGACCGGAGAACTGTCATGTTCTTAAGATACAGAACCCGATATTGACAGACCTCGATCTTCTTAAGATTGAGAATATCAAAGCTGATGGATTTAAGGTGGCAAAGGTTTCGATACTTTATTATAAGAGCACACCGATAAAGAGAGTTATAGACCATCTGTTTGTGGAAGTGGATAAGGCATACAGAGAGGGTGCCAATATTCTGATCCTTTCCGACAGAGGAGTGGATGAAACCCATGTTGCACTTCCGTCACTCTTAGCAGTTGCGGCAGTTCACAGACATCTTGTTGTAACGAAGAAATGTACCGCTATGTCTCTGATATTGGAGTCAGGTGAACCGAGAGAAGTACATCATTTTGCAACACTTCTGGGATTCGGTGCATCGGCTGTTAACCCTTATCTTGCTCATTCCACTATCAAAGAGTTGGTTGATAATGACCTTCTTGATAAGGATTATTATGCAGCGGTTGAGGATTACGACAATGCAATACTTCAGGGAATCGTAAAGATTGCTTCGAAGATGGGAATTTCAACAATCCAGTCATATCAGGGAAGTAAGATATTTGAGGCAATAGGTATCTCGAAAGATGTTGTTGATGAGTACTTTACCGGAACTGTCAGTCGTGTGGGTGGTATAACTTTAGAGGATATAGCAGAAGCAGTTGACAAACAGCATAGCCGTGCATTTGATCCTTTAGGCCTTTCTGCTGACATGGAGCTTACAGCAATCGGACGTCATAAATCAAGAAGTCAGGGAGAGAATCACAGATATAATCCTCAGACAATTCATATGCTGCAGTCAGCCACAAGAGAGGGCGATTATAATAAATTCGTTGAATATACCGGGATGGTTGATGCAGAGGACACAGGATATCTTAGAAGTCTTATGGATTTCAATTATCCCAAGGAAGGAATTCCTCTTTCAGAGGTAGAGAGCGAGGAAGAGATCGTTAAACGATTTAAGACCGGTGCGATGTCTTACGGTTCAATATCCGAGGAGGCACATCAGACACTTGCCATTGCGATGAATCATTTACATGGAAAGTCCAACAGTGGTGAGGGCGGAGAAAGTGATGAGCGTATCGCATCTGCCGGAAGCAGGAATGACAGAAGTTCTGCAATTAAGCAGGTGGCAAGCGGACGATTCGGTGTGACAAGTAAATATCTTGTAAGTGCAAAAGAAATACAGATTAAGATGGCACAGGGAGCAAAGCCCGGAGAAGGTGGACATCTTCCCGGTAAGAAGGTGTATCCGTGGGTGGCAAAGACAAGACATTCCACTCCGGGTGTGAGCCTTATCTCTCCACCGCCTCATCATGATATATATTCCATTGAAGATCTGGCACAGCTTATATATGACTTGAAGAATGCGAATAAGAATGCCCGCATTTCCGTTAAGCTTGTATCGGAAGCAGGAGTCGGAACGGTTGCAGCCGGTGTTGCCAAGGCAGGTGCGCAGGTAATACTTGTGTCAGGTTATGATGGAGGTACCGGAGCAGCTCCGTTAAGTTCAATTCACAATGCAGGACTTCCGTGGGAACTGGGACTTGCAGAAACACATCAGACACTTCTTGCTAACGGACTTAGAAACCAGGTTGTGATAGAGACAGACGGAAAGCTTATGAGTGGAAAGGATGTGGCTATCGCAGCACTTCTCGGAGCAGAGGAATTCGGTTTTGCAACAGCACCGTTGGTTACTCTTGGCTGTGTTATGATGAGAGTGTGTCATCAGGATACATGTCCTATGGGTATAGCAACACAGAATCCGGAACTTAGAAAGAGATTTGCAGGAAAGCCGGAATATGTTGAGAACTTCATGTTGTTTGTCGCAAGACAGCTTCGTGAATATATGGCACGTCTTGGAGTGAGAACCATTGATGAGATGGTAGGAAGAACTGATCTTTTGAAGGTAAAAGATAATCTTTCGGATGAACAGGCAAAGATTAACCTTAGTAAAATTCTGATGGATATGTCAAAGGTTGACAGATCCCTGCAGACATTCCACCCTGAGCTTGCGTATGACTTCAAACTGGAGACGACCAAGGATGAGAAGGTGCTTCTGACCAATAAGGATATTCAGGAATCAATTAACAAGGGTAAGAAGAGCAGTATAGATCTTAAGCTTACCAATATAGACAGAACCTTCGGAACGCTTCTTGGTGCGGAAATAACCAGAAAGAATCC
>CAJOLO010000164.1 GCA_905235345.1 uncultured Lachnospiraceae bacterium | reverse complement strand
GATACCAATGCTATGGCCGGAAGGACAGGCATTTATAATAAAGAGACTGAATTGTGGAGTGATGTAATCTATATGCCTTGCAAGGCAGAGAATAATTTTGCACCGGAATTGCCGTCAGAGACACCGGACATAATATATCTTTGCTTCCCGAATAATCCTACGGGAGCAACTGTTAAGAAGACAGAATTGCAGAAATGGGTTGATTATGCGAACAAGGTGGGTGCGGTCATTATCTATGATGCTGCTTATGAGGCTTATATAAGTGAGGATGATGTGGCACACACTATCTATGAGTGTGAGGGTGCAAGAACCTGTGCAATTGAGCTTAGAAGCTTTTCAAAAAATGCAGGATTTACCGGAACCCGTCTCGGTTTTGCAGTAGTGCCGAAGGATTTGAAAGATGAAAATGGTACGTCTTTAAATTCTCTGTGGGCAAGACGACATGGTACGAAATTCAATGGTGCACCATACATTATCCAGCGTGCAGGAGAAGCAGTATATTCAGAAGAAGGAAAGAAACAGACGAGGGAGCAGATTGCTTACTATATGAATAACGCTAAGATTATCAAGGAAGGTCTTGCAGATGCAGGCTATACTGTCTCAGGAGGTGTCAACGCTCCGTATATCTGGCTTGCCACACCGGACGGAATGAGTTCATGGGATTTCTTTGATCATTTATTGGAAAATGCCAATGTGGTTGGAACACCGGGTTCAGGCTTCGGACCGAGCGGAGAGGGATATTTCCGTCTGACTGCATTCGGTACCTATGAGAATACGGTGGAGGCCTTGGAGAGAATTAAGAAGTTGTAATATGGTCAGACACTTGATGGAGAGGTTTATAAGGAATGAGATAATTTCCAAAGATATATTGGATTAATTGTATAAAGCTTTCAGCCACTTAAGACTTGCACATTTATAATGTGAGTGGTACAATTTATGACGAGTCAGGTACAGCGGATGAAGGATATATACAAACGAATTGTTACCTGATATCAGAGTATAATTATACATTTAGGCACAACAACAAATGAATAATACAATGTTGCGAAACAGCCGGGAAAGGAAGTATTAATTATGAGTAAGAACATAGACTGGTCAAATCTTGGATTTGGTTATATGGAAACAGATAAGAGATATGTATCTAATTATAAGGATGGTAAATGGGACGACGGAGCACTTATTGATGATGCTAACATTACTATTAGCGAGTGCGCCTGCGTGCTTCAGTATGCACAGACTGTATTCGAGGGTTTGAAGGCATATACGACAGAGGACGGACATATTGTTACTTTTCGTCCTGATCTTAATGCTGCACGACTTACAGACTCATGTAAGCGATTGGAGATGCCTGTATTTCCGGAGGATAGATTTGTAGATGCTGTTGTGAAGACTGTTGAGGCGAACATTGATTATGTACCTCCTTATGGCTCAGGAGCAACATTATATATTCGTCCATATATGTTTGGAAGTAATGCAGTTATTGGAGTAAAGCCTGCTGAAGAGTATCAGTTCAGAGTATTTTCTACTCCGGTTGGTCCATATTTCAAGGGTGGCGCAAAGCCAATTACAATCCGTGTTTCTGATTTTGACAGAGCAGCACCTCATGGAACAGGTAATATCAAGGCCGGACTTAATTATGCCATGAGTTTACACGCAATTGTGGATGCACATGCACAGGGTTATGACGAGAATATGTATCTTGATGCTGCTACGCGTACCAAGGTGGAGGAGACAGGTGGAGCCAACTTCATATTTATAAGTGCAGATGGCAAGAAACTTATCACACCGAAGTCTAACAGTATTCTTCCTTCAATTACCCGTCGTTCGCTTATGGTAGTTGCAGAGAAGTATCTTGGACTTACTGTAGAACACAGAGAGGTATTTTTAGACGAGATTAAAGATTTCTCAGAATGCGGACTTTGTGGAACGGCAGCAGTTATCTCACCGGTTGGAAAGATTGTTGATCATGGCAATGAGATATGCTTCCCTAGCGGAATGGATGATATGGGACCTGTTACGAAGAAGTTATATGACACCCTGACCGGAATCCAGATGGGACGTATCGAGGCACCGGAGGGTTGGATCAAGACGATTAAGTAATCCTTTCGCAGTCATGATTATGATGTAATTATTAAAAATAGTGTATCCTTTAAGGGTACACTATTTTTTTGCCAATTATGGCAGATATTATCTGTAAAAGAAATTTTTTATGTAGTCAGTTTTAAATATTTATGATAAAATGAGCAAAGTAGCGTTAAAATCAAATTATATAATAAAGGGGAAATGAGTATGAAAATTGATAATGTATTGGAAATTCCTAAATTGGGTTTTGGTCTGATGCGGCTTCCGATCATAGATGGTGATGGAACAAACATAGACAAGGAGCAGGTGTGTCGTATGGCAGATGAATTTCTGGAAAAAGGGTTTTATTATTTTGATACGGCATATCCATATCATTCGGGATTTTCAGAGCGGGCAGTCAAAGAGGTATTGGTTAACCGACATGACAGAGAGGATTTTGTGTTGGCTACAAAACTGCCGGGGTGGGAACTTCGAAGTGGTAAAGTTACACCACAGGAGTTATTTAACGAGCAGTTAGAGAAGACCGGAGCCGGGTATTTTGATTTTTATCTGCTCCATGCTATAGAGAAAGATATCTATCCTGTCTATGAGGAAAATGACTGTTTTTCATGGGGACTTGAAATGAAGAAACAGGGGAAGATTCGACATTTTGGATTTTCTTATCACGATGATGCTGAGTTGTTAGATCAGATTCTGACAAAGCACCCGGATGTTGATTTTGTGCAATTGCAGATAAATTATCTGGATTGGGAGGATCCGGGCGTACAATCGAAGGCAGTATATGAGGTATGCAGGAAACATAATATACCGATTATTGTTATGGAACCTGTAAAAGGTGGTTCGCTCGCAGATCTTCCGAATTTTGCAAAAGAGCGTTTGAATAAGCTTCGACCGAATGAGAGTGAAGCAAGTTGGGCAATGCGTTTTGCAGCATCTCTTCCGGGGGTGGCGGTCGTTCTTTCGGGAATGAGTGATGAGGAACAGATGAAAGATAATCTGAAGACCTTTGCGGATTTTGAGCCGATGAGTGATAGTGAGATACAGACGGTTTTACAGATTGCAAGGGAGATACATGATAAACCTCAGATTGGATGTACGAGCTGCCGGTATTGTGTGGATGGATGTCCGATGAAGATTGTGATTCCGGAGTTGTTCCGTTCACAGAATCGTTTCCTCTTGTATGGTCATGATGAGCGCGGTGACAATTATTATAATGCTGCAGTTGCCGAGGAACACGGAAAGGCGTCCGATTGTATCAAGTGCGGTAAATGTGAAGACAGTTGTCCACAACATCTTCCAATCAGAGAATTACTGTTGCAAGTGGCAGAGACTTATGAGACGGAATAAGAATTGATTAAGAAAAACCCCAATATGCATGTACAAAACCAATGCATTTTGGGGTTCTTAGCAAAATTATGATAATTGGAAGGACTATCTTGAAAAAACTCGCAATATTGTGGAGTGAGAAAGTGATTGTGAGTGATTCTTAAATACAAAATTCTTGCTGAAGAAGTAATTCAATATCGTAACCACAATCGTAACCCAGATCTTAGCCACAAATCCTTCGACTCCGTAAATGGTTCGGTCTATGCCAAGTCTTACTAAAAAAGGAACTCCAAAGATTTCAATGAATCCGGTGAAGAGACGGGCTCCGGTAAAACTTAACATTTCCAAAAACAGCTCCTGAATGGAATTGGTCTGGCTTTCAAACACCCAGTTTTTATAAAAAATGTAAGAAAATACTAAAGTTACAGCCCATGCTATGATATTGCTGGCGAGAATCAATTCATGTGAAGAAGTTATTGGAAGTATGTTTGTACAGGAGGCATAGGTAACCCAATTGAGTAGATAATGCACCGGACACTACATACATGATCATTGATTTATATTTCTCAAAAAAATTGTGACAATTCATATCGATCCTCTTTTCGTAAAAATGACCATTAGAGATATCTCATTCCTAATGTCAGACATGTTAATTACCCATTTCTTAAAGTTAATGGGATTGCAATAGCTTAATTACAAAAGCAGAATATAGTATACTACTGATAATAAAAAACTACCATACCTAAAATTAGAAAAAATTTATATAAATTTCAATATATTTTGTATATTTTGAATAAGTAGTGTTTCTGATTTTTGTTATGATGAGTTCATGCATAAAGACTAACTTGCAAAAAGTTAAAAAATTCTTGACATGGATAATATATGTATGATAATATATTC
>CAJOLO010000163.1 GCA_905235345.1 uncultured Lachnospiraceae bacterium | reverse complement strand
AAGATATATTAATGTAACATATTCTCTTAACCCTGATGCAACAGGATATCAGATATGTTATTCACTTAAGAAGAATTTTAAGCAAAAGAACAAGTATGAACTTGTTAATTCTTCAACAACTAATAAAATACTGATAACTAATAAGCTTAAGAAGAAAAAGACTTACTATGTAAGAGTTCGTGCATATAGGGAATATGGTAACGGTAAGGTATGCTACTCGCCTTGGAGTAACAGTAAGAAGATAACGACAAAGAAATAAATGAATGACCAAAGGGCTGTACGGATTGTGCAGCCCTTTATTTTACTTATTTTATATGAATAAATTGTAAGGCTTTGAATATGTATATATAGATAGTATGAGTGAAGGAACGCGTATGCAGATATATATTGTAAAGCCTGGAGATACAGTAATAAGTATTGCACATAGTTACGGGGTTTCTGAGTCAAGACTTGCATACGATAATGAAATATTCAATGGTAATCTTGTTGTGGGGCAGGCAATAATAATTCTGTTTCCGGAGGTTGTCTATATAATTGAGGATGGAGATACTTTGACAGGTATTGCTGACAGATTTGGAACAAGCGTCAATCAGTTGCTTAGAAATAATTCTTATCTGTTGAATGAGAATTTTCTGCTTCCCGGCAGAGAGATTATTATATCGTATGAGAGCAATACAGGAAATGAGGATAGCACAGATATATCTGAACCTGATTTATATCAATCAGATAATAAAGATATATATATTTACGGTTATGCATATCCTTTTATAAGAGAAGATATATTGGAAGAGGCAAGTCTTTATATAGATGAGCTTCTTCCGTTCTCTTATGGGTTTAATGAGGATGGGTCATTGATATATCTTAATGACGATAGTCTGATTCAGACGGCGGAACAGTATGGCAACAGATTGAGAATGGTGATCACGCCACTTGACAGAAACGGAAGATTTAACAATCAGCAGGTGGCAAGGCTTTTGTCAGATGAAAATATGCAGGATATATTGATTGGAAATATTATTGAAACAATGCCGGATGAAGGATATACCGCGCTTGATATAGATTTTGAATTTATTCCGGGTGAGTATCGTGATGAATATGTGACATTTGTCGGAAAGATGAGAGAAAGGCTTAATCGTTCGGGATATGAGGTAAGTGTTGCTCTGCCGCCTAAGATTGCATCTGATCAGCCGGGATTATTATATGAAGGAATTGATTATGCCGGATTGGGAAATGCTGCAGACAGTGTTTTTCTTATGACATACGAATGGGGATATAAGTATGGTCCTCCTATGGCAGTAGCCCCAATTCCATCGGTGAGAAGAGTTTTGGACTATGCTGTATCGGAAATACCTGTCGATAAGATATATATGGGAATTCCGAACTATGCTTATGACTGGGAACTGCCTTATGAAAGAGGTGTTACTGTGGCAGAGACGATTGGAAATACGGAAGCAGTAAGAAGAGCATCCTTATATGGCACAGAAATTGAATATGATGAGCAGTCACAGGCACCATATTATTACTATACAGTTGACGGAGCAGAACATGTTGTGTGGTTTGATGATGTAAGAAGTATAAGAGCAAAGTATGAGCTGGTAGAGGAGTATGGATTTCGCGGCGCAGGATATTGGAATCTTATGAGAGAATTCAGACCGAACTGGATGTATGTTAATGACTTGTTATATTCTTCAACGAGATAAAAAGTCCCCCGCAAAATAATGCGGGGGACTATATGTTATATACATAATCGAATGTTCAATATAATATATATAGTATGTTAATACATACACATAATGATAACTAATTAAAGAACGCTTCCGGTGTTCTGGTTAAGGAATTAATATAAGTCTTATAGAAATACTATAGATGTAAGAATATCTTAGTAAACCTTAGCTTCCTCTTCACCGTTCATTACACGAAGTGCACCTTGTGCAAGAGCAAGGAGTTCATCTTCACCCGGATATACAGTGAAATCAGCAATCCATCCAAGCTTTTCTTTCAAGGCATTGATTGTATCCTGACCGTAAGCGATACCACCGGTACATATAATCTGATCAACCTTACCATTCAATACTGCAGCCATAGCACCTGCATCCTTGGCAATCTGGTAATGGAATGCATCGATAAGCTTAGCAGCTTCTTCATTGCCTTCCTGTTTCCATTTAATGAGATCTCTCATATCATTGCTTCCGATATATCCGTTAAATCCACCATTACCGCAGATCTTCTTGTAGATCTCTTTCTCTGTGTACTTTCCTGAGTAGCAGAGCTTTATAAGATCTCCGACGGGAACTGTACCTGCACGCTCAGGAGAGAAAGCACCTTCTCCGTCTAAGATATTGTTAACATCAACTACCTTACCATTTTTGTGAGCGCCTACTGATACGCCGCCTCCCATGTGGATAACAATGAGACTGAGTTCGTCATAGGATTTTCCAATCTCTTTAGCGTATCTCTTGGCAACAGCCTTCTGGTTAAGTGCATGGAATATACTTCTTCTTGGAAGCTCAGGCATTCCCGAATATCTTGCAACAGGCTCCAATTCATCAACTACAACCGGATCGACAATATATGATGGAACACCGACTTCATCACCGATCTCTTTTGCGAGAATACCACCCAGATTAGAAGCATGCTGACCCTGTTTTCCAATTCTAAGATCTTCCAGTAATTCATCGGTTACTGCGTATGTACCGCCCGGAATCGGCTTTAAAAGACCGCCTCGACCAACGACAACATCAAGAGTCTTGATATCAAAATTATTCTCCTGTAAAACCTTGAGAATAACTTCTTTACGGAAATCCTTCTGGTCAATGATAGAAGCGTACTTTGCTATCTCTTCTGTCGGATGTCTTAATGTTTCCTCAAAAATCTGATTCTCATCCTCATATACACCAATCTTTGTAGATGTAGAACCCGGATTAATGATTAAAATCTTATATGCCATTTTCATATCCTCCTACTTATTTATTCAAAGCTTCAGCGACAACTGCACCGACTGCGATTGAATTAACTTTAGTCTCGAAATCATCTGAACGTGATGTTAAGATAACAGGTGCCTTTGTACCGGTAAGAACATTACCGTTAACACACTTGGAATTGTGAACAAGTGCCTTATATGTGATGTTACCTGCATGAATATCAGGGAAGAGTAAGACGTCTGCATCACCTACAATCTTTCTGCCGGTTGCTCCTTTGTGACGGGCAGCTTCAGGATCGGTCGCAAGATCATAAGAGAGAGGTCCGTCAACGATACAACCTGTAATATCGCCGTTCTCGTTCATCTTAGTGAGTTCATCGGCTTCAACTGTTGCTGGCATTTTAGGATTAACAACCTCAACAGCTGCAAGCGGAGCTACCTTAGGGTTATCAATTCCGCAGGCATGAGCGATCTCAACGGTATTTCTGATGATATTAGCCTTGGTCTCAAGATCGGGATAAGGAATAAATGCAACATCAGATAGGAACAGAAGACCGTCATGTCCTTCAATATCAAAGATACATACATGAGAGAGAGTCTTATCTGTACGAAGACCTACTTCCTTGTCCAATACGCTTTTGAGGAAAGACTTTGTATCGATAAGTCCCTTCATGTACATATCAGCCTTGCCGTCATGTACAAGTTTAACAGCGGTAAGGGCAGCTTCATAATCATCCTTTACGTCAATGATTTCATATCCCGTAAGATCCATGCTGATAGAAGAAGCAACCTCTTTGATCTTGTCTTCGTCACCTACAAGAACAGCCTCTGCAATGCCGCGTTTCTTTGCTTCTGCAACAGCTTCTAATACTGCATCATCCTGTGCTACGGCAACAGCTACTTTCTTTGTGCTGCATGCGGCAACCTTTGCAAGAAGATCATCAAATGTTTTTGTCATTTTTTACATACCTCGTTTTCTTTGGATTTTCTTTAATATATTGTGAACTGATAGGATTGTTCACGTTAGCATTATGTACCATATAGTACCATTTCATAGGTTTTTGGTCAAGTATTATAAA
>CAJOLO010000162.1 GCA_905235345.1 uncultured Lachnospiraceae bacterium | reverse complement strand
TGTGGAAATGCCGGTTATTCTGATAATTATACAGACGCCGCTTCTGCTGCTTATGACAGCTATGAAGACTATGATGTTCAGGGCAATGCAGGAATCAATTCAAAATCAGTATCCTATGACTATGCCGAAGAGGCTGCCGGGGATTACAGTTATGAAGAAACTACAGACGAGTCCGCCTACACCGATTATGCAGACACGACTACTTCCTCTGATGATGCATTAACGGATGCAGAGAACAAGAAAACTTCTGCCGGTGACAAGGGTGTCATCAACACAGAAATGCTGGTATATACCTGCAATGTATCTATAAGAACAGATAAATTCGATCAATCGTATGAGATGCTTAAAAATCTGATCAATGATATGGGAGGATTTATCGAAAGTGAGAATTATTCCGAAAATGATTCTTCATACAATTCAAGCAAGACCACCAATCTTACTGTCCGTGTTCCATCTAAAAACTATAACAATTTCCTCGATTCCTTTGGTGATATCGGAACTGTTACCAACAAATCTTCTACTGCACAGAATGTTTCCCAGGAATACAGTGATACAGAAAAAGCCCTGGAAATATATGAAGCTGAACTTTCCCGCTATATCGAGCGTGTTAAGACGATCAAAGACGAATCTGCTCTTCTTGAATTAGAGAGCAAGATCACAGAGCTTCAGGTAAAGATTGCCCAGTTAAAAAGCCGTCGTTCCCAGATCGAGACCGATGTAGCTTACAGTTATGTATACATTACTCTTTCAGAATCCATTTACAAAGAAGAAACCAAAACCTCCTTCGGAGGACGTTTCATGAATACGATCAACAGTTCATGGCATGACTTTTTAGATATTGCTGAAGGATTACTCTTCTTTATTATACTTATTCTCCCTGAGGCAATTGTTATATTCATAATAGTATTTGTAATCATAAAACTTATCAAGCGTTCAAAGCGTAAAAAAGCTGAAAAGAAAGCTGCTAAAAACACAGATACACCTCCCACCGCAGATGCATTAAGTATCATAGCTACAAATAGTGATGATAGAAAAGACGAAAATTCTTCTATGTATTGATAATAAGGAGGTAAATCTCACATGGAAAACCAATATTTTAATGATGCTTTGGGAAATTTCGTAACAGATTTTCATTATGGTGGTGCTATCCGCCATCTCGTTGATCACGGATACGACACCGATAAGATCATCCGCGAATTTCATTATCCCCTTTCAAGGGAAACAATAGACAAGATAATATCAGACTATAAGAAAAGTCAGGAACAATAGCTTCCTGACTTTCACATTATTACTGTTTTAAATATTATATTTTCCCCGGTGCATACATAGTTTCCTCAACTATAGTCTTCAATTAAGAACCTGTCCCGGAATATTTTCTTGCCCCATACATCCAGAATTTATACGACATATAAAAGAAAAAAATACCGAATACCGGTGCAAGCCAGGTAAGAATAGAAATCTCATCAGGTCGCACGATCACCAGACTCGGATAGTATGCAATAAATGCTATCGGTATGATAAATGTAAACAAAAACCTGAATCCTTTTGAATAGATCGTAACCGGATATTTCGCATAATCCCGGAACTTGCTCATGGTTCCAATAAGAAATCCGGTGTTGATCAGATAAAAGCTTGCTCCTGCCGCAAAATTCATAATTGCTATAAAGAACAGGGACGCCGACACAAGAGCGATCACCAGTTCCAATAATATCAACGGCGACACGGGAAGCTGCAATTTATGCCATGTATATACAAGTGTACCGATTCCCATTGCCAGCTGTCCCAAACCCTTTATATCGAAAATCTCTGAGAAGTAGTAAAAGAACAAATTTAACGGACGAAAACAATATTTGATAAAATCTCCTCTTCTCACATATCCTCCCAGATTCCAGTTATTCTCAAACAGACATTGCATTGGCGTTAGCGCCACCAAAGAAAAACCATAGAGGAACAGCATTTCATAATATGTCCATCCGCATACACTGGGGAAATTCAAAAACATTATATAAAATGCAGCCAACTCCGCTGCATTAGTGAATATCATACCAATCATGGAAATTACAAAGTCGGAACGATAGCTCATACGACTTTTGATATCCTGACTGAGAATCTTAAAATATATCTTTATGTAAAATTTTAATTTCTTCATACAATCTATTCCTCCTCTTTTCATCCTCCATTGACTGTGATAACACGTTCAGATGCTCTCCAGAATACCTTGGCGATCACTAACACAATCACCAGCCATACAAACTGTGTAAGGATCATATCCGCAATTTGCTCTATAGGAAGATCGTCATGAATCAGCAATGTAAGGGGTGTATTATAGATTGCATGAAACGGAAGAAACATAACAATCTTATGGAGTGTTTCCGGAAAAAAAGCAAGCGGTACTGTCGCCCCTGAAAGAAACGTAACCAATATCTCCTTCATAATGTTGATTCCCCAGATGGACTGGGTATATAGACATATCGTTCCCACGAAAAAATCTACCGCAAAGTTGATCAACGAACCAATCAAAACGGCAATCAGATAATATAAGATATTCACTCCGATTGGTATTGCTCCGTGTGTGACAATCTCCACGATAATAAAAGTCGGTATAAAAGTTGCCACGAAGCTACACATATTTTGACCGATTATATAAAACAGATTATACATTTCATATGATATAGGTCTTAGCAACTGTACAACAATATCTCCATCCTGAATACTCCATCCCATCAACCATACGAGCCGCGCCTCCATAAATGTAAACTGCGCTGACGCAAGCACCAGATATATCATCGTGTCGTTAAATGTCATTCCATTTACAACAGGAGTATCCACTGATGCATATATTGCTTTCCATAGGTTATAGATAACCACAAGATAAACTATATTACCAAAGAGCATAACAATGGCACTGGCACGAAATTGTAATGTTTCCATGATCCCGGAGCGCATCAAAGCCCCATAGGCTCTTAAATTTATTTTATTATATTGCTTTCCTGTCTTTTTCATTGTTTTCATATATCTTCTTGATCACACTTTCTGTTGATATTTCTTCCAGGCGGACATCATAAATAGTTGTCTGCTCCTGAAGATAGCTTAACACCTTCATTAATGGTATTCTGGATTCGTCAATCAATATGCTTACCCAGTCTTCCTCCGTATCATATGTAAACGGTATATTGACAAATTGTGCTGACAATATTTTTTTCACCATACTCAGCTGTTCCGTTCTCATCTTCTCCGTCACTTCAGTATTCCTACGGTTCAGGTTAACTTTCAAAGTTCTGTATGCCCCGAAGAACTGTCGAAGATTCTCTATATCATCATCATAAAGCATGGTGCCTTTGTCAATAATGATGATTCTCTTGCACAGAGCGTCCACATCTCCCATGTCGTGAGTTGTCAGGATAACCGTTGTATTTTTCTCCTGATTCAGTGAACTTATGAAATTACGTATCTTTGCTTTCATGGACACATCCAAGCCAATGGTAGGTTCATCCAAAAACACAACTGACGGATTATGTAGAAATGCAGCAAGAATATCACTCAACGTCCTTTGACCCAGTGACATCTGCCTGATTGGTTTCGAATACAAATCACCAATGTCTATCAGCGAATCATACAGTTCAAGCATATCTTTGTAATCCTTGTCACTTATCCGATATATATCCTTTAATATCTTAAATGATTCCACAAGCGGCAACGCCCACCATAACTGGGTTCGCTGACCGAATACCACGCCGATATTCTGTGCATTGGCTTCCCTATTCTTATATGGCACTTTACCATTAACAATTATCTCGCCGCTTGTAGGTTCCAATACACCGGTCATCATCTTGATAGTTGTTGATTTTCCCGCGCCGTTCGGCCCTAAGTAACCGACAATTTCACCCGGCATAATATCACATCATTTACCGCAGTCAAAACCTTATAATCTCTTGAAAACAAGTCCTGAAAACTACCCTTCAAGCCTTCATGGCGGTTCAATAATTTGAATTCTTTTCTGACATCCTTTAAGTGGATGATACTATCACTATTTCCCATCTTTATCCCTCCTCTATATCGAATTCATCGTAGTTGGATACCTAACTTCAGCTGAAGCGAATTTACTTCTTTACTCATCATTTATAGAAACAGAAGACTTCTCCAACCAGACAAAATAAAATAGCCCTGTTAATCCGATAAGACTAACAGAGCCATAAAATAAACCGATATACTTTTCTAATCTTGAAATAATCCTGTCATCTGAATCTTGTTAGAAAATTATCGTGCACTCTGTAAGCCATGGATTCTCTTGTTTTGACGTAGAAATTATGTGTCGCGATAATAATCTTCATTCCTTTCTTCAGACTCTTCTGATTATTTTGTAAGTATTTGTTAATTTACACTAAAAATAAATATTTGTCAATAAATAATTACAAATTGTTTGTAATTTTTAATTATTCTTCTATCATTTCAGCTATTACATATTAATGATGTAGTTGTTAAAAGTACCTTTTGTCGCCCAATGATATAGCGGCATTTTTCTAATGAATAGAAATATCTTCCCCGCAAATCGTAACATAGTCAATATCCTGCAGATTCACACCCTTCATATCACTAAATGGATCAAAGCACAAAAATGATGTCAATATACAATTATTACTATTACCCGACGATATATTGTCAGGTTGAATCCTTGTACCATCCTGTAATGTAATAGAA
Organism: uncultured Lachnospiraceae bacterium; assembly: GCA_905235345.1. GTDB lineage: Bacteria > Bacillota > Clostridia > Lachnospirales > Lachnospiraceae > CAG-590. The sequence continues at coordinate 4,034 of CAJOLO010000162.1, read as the reverse complement.
TCCACCTTTAAATGACAGCTTTCTGATGTTCCTTCCTTTGGATTTTTCCAAGCTTCAATCCGAAGCGAAACCGGAGAAATTTCAATCTTAGAAATAATGCAGTCAAACTTCGAACCATCCTCTGCTTGTATCGACACTCTTTTATAGGGATGTCTGGTAATGATGTTCGCAGCATAAGAATTCTTCCACGTCAAATGCCATATTCCTGCACTGACCTGTTCGCCCTCCTCATCCTGATCTGTTTGATATAGCCGAATTCCTTCCAGTGACAAATCTACATATGCACGATTTATCTTTTTGAAGCCTTCCACTTGTATAATAAAAGAAACACATCCGCTATTATTATAACTCCAACAGGTTGATCCATAACTTCCCTGTGGATGTCCCCTACTTGACAATTTGAACTCTTCATACCAATCTTCGAACAAATAATAGCCTTTTTCTCCTGCTTCCCATGGAATATTAGTATCAATCTGAATCCACTGCGTATTTCGGTCTCCAATTGACTGAGATGCCGTAATGGTAACCCCTTCACTTTCCGAGAATTCATCAATCCTGACATATCCACCATCAAGTTCATCCATGACATAGGAAAGTCCCAGCATTTCTGCCATTTTTATATCCCAATCTGCCTCTTTTGCGTAGACAAACACTCCAAGCATCATAACCATTGCTGTAATGACGGCTATATTTCTTTTTTGAAATATCGAAAAGATTTTTGTTTTTCTTTCCTTCCGTTTTTTTACATGGAGCATCTCAGTATGAACAGCCCTATCCTCTTTTTCCATTTCGGCATATATTTTATTCAATGTAAGCTCTTCCTGATGTTCTAATGGAATATTCATCTGATCTTTTGACCATCCTATATCCATTCGGTCTGCCTCCCACCGGTTTACTTCTTTTAAAATCTCATCCGTTCTCATAGCCTGTGATTCCCCTTTCCGCCAACAGTTTTTTCAGTTTACTTTTTCCTCTGTAAAGAATATTTTCCACCTTTTTTTCTGTCAGATTTAGTGATTCCGCAATTTCCTTATTCTTCAAAAAAAGAAAATATTTATAGAGGAACACCTGACTGTCCGGTTCACCAAGCTGACGAATCACCTGATGAAGTGTCTCCTTTATTGTTTTCTGCTCCACTTCATGTTCAACTGAAAATTCAGAAACTAAATTCCACTCTCTATCCTCATCTAATGAAAGAATCTGATATCCATTCTTTCTGCGAATATCAATTGCAGTATTTCTTGCAACGGAGTATAGATAGCTCTTTAAAGAGTGACCTTTTCCCGGTGAAAACCGGTCACAATTCTTCCATAATTTGAAAAAAGTATCAGATACAGCTTCATCCACCAAACCATCTGCACAATCCTTCAAAATCGATCTGCATATCGTATTCACTGCATTTCCGTATAGTTTCATGGCTTCATGAATTCCATATTCGGGATCCTTTTTAATGAAACCGATTAATTCCTTATCTTCCATCCTTCTACTTAATTCCTCTCCTATACATTGTCAAGCATATAAGATTATACATTACATATTCTTTACTTTCACTATACTATACGATACGATATACACAAAACACTCAAAAAATGAGATTCTCAAGTGAACCTACTGTTTTCCTGTTCAGTTTCTTAGTCTTAATCTTGATTGTTTTCAAATTAGTGCAGCCGTAAAATGCTTTTTTCCCAATCTTCTTAACATTCTTGCCAATAGTGATCTTCTTAAGTTTCCGGCAGCCATAAAATGCGTTCTTGCCAATCGTCTTCACATTCGATCCAATGGTTACATTTTGCAGTCCGGTATTCTTATAGAAAGCATTAGCTGCTATCTCTGTAACTTTAAATGTCTTATTCTGATAAGAAACCTTCTTGGGAATCGATACACGCTTCACTTTTTTATTCGTATTCTTTACATAGGCAACTGTAAGAGAATCTTCCGTAACACATGTCACTTTGTACTTCGCTTTCTTAACGATAAAGGTATCTCCAACCTTAATTCCGTCTGTCGCTGCAATCTGATAATCTGTTGCATTGCCTGCAGTTTCCGTTAAATTATCGCCGGAACCAATCTTAGCATCCACGCCGCTTTGCTTTTCCGGTGCTCCACTATCACTTTGATCTTTCGCTATCTTGCCGGACTCATCTTGGCGCTCTGTTCCACCTTTGCTGACACCCTGTATTTCCGCTCTCTTGTCGGACTCTTCTTGTGGTTCTGTTTCTCTTTTGCTGACACCTTGTGTTTCCACCATCTTGCCGGATTCTTCTTGTGTCTCTGCTTCACTTTTGCTGACATCCTGTATTTCTATTATTTTGCCGGACTCTTCTTTTCTCTCTCCGATCTCTCCGATCTCTCCAATCCCTTCTGTCATATCTTCTTTATCATTCGCTTTATATGTATCGGCGTTTTTTTCATCCAAGCCCTCATCCTTCGGCTGCGGATTGGAAGTCACTTCTTCACCATATCTTACCGGACTCATAAACTCAAGTGTATCTGCATCAAGGTACACATCATTTTCTGACCAATTTACAAACCGAATCTGATCCACAGTATCCGTAATATCATAACAGACTACCCAATCTGCATCCGGAATCTTCACATCCAGATCAAACGGAAAATCCTGATAAGTCATTGTATCTTCCTCGATTTCTCTTCCATACGGGCATGCCGGAATCAAAAACGTCTGCTGTACACCCTGATCTGTCACAATTGCCAGCTTTCGTTCTATTCTTGTATCATTAGTAACACTTAAATGAACACCATCGTCTAACCGTCTTACAGAAGATACATAAAGTGCATCGGTCAGTGTGACATTTTGCTTTAACATGTCATCATATTCAGGCATATCACATACATACATACTCTTACTATTTCCACCCAAATGAACGTTTTCAACCGATAAATTCGTGATTTTCTGCTCAATCTGACTTAGTCCCATCGCATAATATACACCTCCATTGACGTAGCAGTTTTCAAAGGAAATATCATCGGCATTGCTATACCGCATCGTTATTGTTATAGGACAATTCATAGCTCCGGATGGTTTTGAGAATGGAATATTCGGCACTTCAAATCGACAGTTATTCAAATGAATGTTCACATTATCGCCTTCCGTGCTACCGAAAATCTGAAACCCATCCACATGATTATCATGTACTTCATCTGCCGGGTGTATCAGGTCTGCAATCATACAATATTGGTAAATGTGCAATTCTCGCCCGGATTGATTCCATCTCCGTCTGTTCCACTACCAAAATAACAATTATTAAATGTAGCATTGCTGCCGGAAAAATGTGTAAACGTACAATTTTCAAATTGACAGTTTGCATGTTTGCCACTGTAAATTATAACCGATTTGAATTTGCAATTACGAAAAACAATATTAACGTCATATTCCAACTTGTCTGCATGCTGAATACTGAATTTGGACGAGCTAAAATCATAATTTTCCACTACAATCTCTTTCGGAATCTCCACAGATTGATAGTACAAATCCAATTTTCGATCAGATTCCTCCGATCCTCTAAATTTCACACCCGAAATCATACACTCCGAAGTGACCTTCTCCAACTCTCCCACCGTTCCGGTATTATATTTATCCGGTATCTCTCTTAAATCCGCATCCTGTTTCTTGACCTTAATTCTTTGCCTGTCCATTCGGCAGCCTGACTTTGACCACCAGGATACACACTTCCCAATATTCCCAAGCATACCATAAAAGCACCTAATAAAACTTTAAACCGTGATTCACATTTTCTCATACATTCCTCCAAATCTTATCACCTTCAATAATTTCATTCTTCTGTGCAAAAAACATCAGGCTGGGCGACACTTAACCTTTAACCATTTTATTATCATCCGGAATTAATTTCAATATACAATCCAAAAATGTTTTCTTCTTTGTAAAAACCGTCGCTTATTCTATTGACAATTCCAGTAAAAATTCTATAATTAACTTTAAAGTAAATTACTTTTATTTCATTTAAAGGAGATGATACCATGCACGAAACCTTCATCGGCAGAGAAAACGAACTTGC
>CAJOLO010000161.1 GCA_905235345.1 uncultured Lachnospiraceae bacterium | reverse complement strand
GTCAGCGAGAACCGTCCCCAGCGACTCACTCCGCTTCATCATAAAATGCTTCGAGTTCGCTCCTGCACTCTAAAAATACTTTCCCAAGTTCGGGATCGAATTGACCGCCCAGAGACTTTTCGATAGCGGAAAACGCTTCATCATATGAATATGCCTTTTTGTAGCATCGTTCACTTACCAAAGCATCAAACACATCTGCCAACGCCATAATACGGGCTTCAATAGGAATATCTTCACCGGCTAAGCCGGAAGGATATCCTTGTCCATCCCATCTCTCATGATGATAATGAGCTATATTGACGGCAATCGTTACAAATTCATCCGACTCCACGTCCTTCAAAATACAGCTAACTATCCTTGCTCCCTCGGAAGGATGCTTTTTCATCTCCTCATATTCTTCCGGCGTGAATTTACCCTGTTTGCGCAATATACGGTCTTCCACGGATATCTTGCCAAGATCATGCATAGGCGCAGCCTTTTCCACCATCTTGAGAAACTCTTTATTCAAATTGTATTTTGTTCTTTCCCCCAATAATTTTTTTGCAAAAATCTCAACGACCGCGCTGGTTCTTCGTATATGACCGCCGGTACCGTCATCCCGGCTTTCAATCATGGTTGCCATTCCCAAAATAGTCTTCGACTGAATGTACCTGATTTGTTCGGTCTGACGAGCCACCTCTTTTTCCAGATCTTCATTGTAATACTTTAGCATATCCATATAACAATGCTCCAAGGTCCTGTCGATGAATTCCACTACATAACCTTCCACCCTTTTCTTACCTCGAACGATCTGACGTACCTGCACATCATAATACAAATCCTCATATGGAATCGTCTTGGGTTTTTTCAATGCATCCTCATCATTGTGTGTCTCCAAAAACCATGTGATCACATTGGTATACAGGAAAGAATCTGATTGAGGCACCGGAGCTTCCATCTTCCAATCCCTCGAAATCTCCGGGAATAATTCCTTGATATAGTTGTTCCCCTTGATAAAACAAAGCTTTTTATCAAAAATCAAATATCCCTGCTGATGGATTTTTTCTACAGATGTAGCAATATTGGCCGTCATATCATATAATTCCGTACGATTATGGATCACTACCAATAATATTACGGCAATCAGATATCCCACCGAAAGATAACTTATATGGGCATGCATAATTCTCTCCACTATATATGTGATAATGATCAGCATGCCCAGAATAGCGATCGTAGACACTGTGCGCACCGGCATTCGGTTTCGCCGTCTCATCACATAACCCATATAAATGATCAGCAACACTACATAAATCAGTGTTAATAACAGATAAGTCATATGCCACGGGCCATAAGTTTTAGCCAGATAACTGTACCCGTTTTCCTGTTCCAAACTGACACCTTTATAGAAAAAATCATACTTTCCGACGGACAGACTAAGGCATATTACTGCCGTGGAAAAAGTAAACAAACCATATTTGAGCCATTTGGGGATCTTGATCTCACACATTTGTGTAATCTCCACAATCAATGCAAACGGGCAATAGCATGCTCCGACATACACAAAGGTATTGCCGATAAGAGCAACATCCAACGAATCTGTGCTGGCGATCATATATCTGCCCAAACTGTTCACGATGACATTGATTTCGAAAAACATAAATACGGTGTCAACCTGTCTTGCCCTTAACAGGAAAAATCCCGTAATGCTCAGAGCTGTTATGAATACCACGAGATAAAATGTCTGAACCATATTTCCACCTCTAATCCATGCATAACCCTCAAAAACAATGATTTTTCAGTTACTACATCTATTTTAGCAGATATTTGCAGATTCGACTACGTCCGATTGGACAATATTTCAAATTTTTTCTAAAAATTGGTAAGATTTTTTTATCTCCAAGAGCTCATCCCTCATGTTTTCTTACAATTTCCGATACCTCCTGCAAGGAAATAAACGCGTTCTCATCAATATCGTGTACCATACTTTTTAATCTTCCTATCTGAAACTGATTGACAATAAAATAGATTATTTCCTTCTGTTCTTTTGAATAACCTCCTATGGCATTGACAATCGTGCCGCCGGCATTAAAACTTTCCGATAAAGCATCGGAGATCTCATTTGCTTTGGTTGTGACGATCATTGCACATTTCGATCTGCCAAATCCTTCCACAACGAAATCAACCGTTTTGGAGCCAACGTAATAAGCAACAATCGAGTATAATGGTAAAATCCAACTATGTAGGAAGCTTCCACAAGATATATACAATAACGTGTTGAATACCATAACAAAAGTGCCGATTGAAATACCCAGTTTTTTTGCAAAGATCACGGATAAAACATCCACTCCATCTATAGCGCCGCCGAAGCGGATTGTCATGCCGCTGCCTATACCGGATATTACTCCACCGAAAACAGCACACAATAACAGATCCGATCCGGCCAGGGGAGATATGATCGAAACGTCTATCGGCAACACATACATGATCAAATAAGATACCAATGAATAAATCCCCACTGTAAATACGGAATAGCCGGTAAATGCTATTCCCTGCTTTTTCAGTCCGAAAAGGAAAACAGGCGTATTCAATACAATCAGAAATAAAGACAGCGACAGGCTTGGCGGAGTTATCTGATCAAGCAACATTGACAAACCGGAAATACCGCTATCATATAATTTTAATGGAAAAAGAAATATAGTGACACCAAATGCATTGATCATTCCTGCCAGAGTAAGCATGAAAATATTCGTCCACTTCAATTCCTTTTTGATATCCTTTATTGCAGACTTTATGGTACTTGTCCCATTTTTCCCATTCCTTCCTTCTTTTCTTGCTTTCACCTAAACTGCCTCCTTCAATATACTTTTCTGACAACTTGTCATCTCATTATTGCAAACACAACATCTGCCACATAAACGGCAACCATGATCAGTCCTTCCAATCTGGTAATCCTTTTGGAACTGAACGAAAAGAAAAATGTCAATATACTGATGAAAATAAGAATCATCATATCATACATGGATGCTATATTGACCGCAATTGGTCGTATCATGGCAGATACCCCAAGTATAAATAAAAGATTAAATATGTTTGATCCGATCACATTACCGATTGCAAGTCCTGTCTCTCCTTTTTTTGCCGCTACAATAGATGTCACCAGTTCCGGAAGCGATGTCCCTACCGCTACAATCGTCAAGCCTATCAGCGTTTCTGTCATTCCGACTACTCTTGCAATTTCCTTCGCGCCATGAACTACTGCCTGTCCTCCCGCTATGATAAACACAAGTCCAACCAAAATCAATAATACACATTTCCCAAGAGGTTTCTTTTCCCCTGTTTCATCTTCACTCGGTTGCCTTTTTGCCGTATGGATAAGATATCCAATATAACTAACAAATAAAATCAACAGAATAAATCCAATCAAATGTGTGACTGTCCCAACTTCTTGATTGACATTATATTCCGTAATGTGTACTCCAAACAAAACAGAAGAACATGTGGTAATAAGCAGTAAAACTGTGATAATGATAGAGAACGGAAAGTCTCTTGTTAACACGACTTTCTCAACAGGCAACGGACAAATCACTGCACAAACACCTAAAACAATTAACAAATTGAATGTATTAGATCCAACCACATTGCTTATAGCAATTTCGTTGGAACCTTGAAAAGCCGCTAAAGTACTCACGGCAAGTTCAGGTGCGCTGGTTCCAAGTGCAACAATCGTTAAGCCTATTATCAACCCCGGCACATGAAAATTTCTTGCCAATGCGGAACTGCCGCCAACAAACACATCTGCTCCTTTCACGAGACACACAAAACCCGCTACAAGTAGCATAATTTGTAAAATAATATAGATACTCATCTTTATTCTCTCCTCTTATCTTACGGTTTCTAATCGAATAGTGTTAGTATTCCCGGTTTATCCTGTTGTTATATTGTCTGTTTGATCATCTTGTTCCTGTTCTTTCGCATCCGTTTTATGATTGGAAGTCTCGGAATGTCCTCCATTTTCAAACCACCAGCCCCAGATCCCGGCTGCTAC
>CAJOLO010000160.1 GCA_905235345.1 uncultured Lachnospiraceae bacterium | reverse complement strand
TCTGTTTGACTCATTGACATGAGTTAAATGGAATCTTTTAAGTGATCTATTGAAAGATAGGTCGCTTTTTTTACTTTATAGGAAACTATGGGGCATAGCTGAATAGATACTTCAAATCAAAAATATGCTTGACGCCCAACTGTATCTATTGTATAGTAACAGTAAAACGGGAGCGATTCCAGAGTGAGAATAGTTTAAACGGATGTTTGGAGTGATGTAATGAATATAATGATTGATCAATTCTCTCAGATTCCGATATATGAACAATTAGAGAATCAGGTCAGGCAGAGTATATTGTCAGGTGAACTTGAGGCTAATTATATGATGCCATCTATCAGAAAAATGGCGAAGGAACTTAATGTTGGGATCATTACAGTTAAGCGTGCTTATGATGACCTGTGTAATGAAGGACTACTTGTAAGTCTTCAGGGGCGAGGAGTCTTTGTTGCAAGTATTGACTCGGATAAGGAGAAAGAGGTTCGGCTTAGTCAGTTAAGAGAAAAGCTTTGTGAGTTAAAAGTATTTTGTGATACATCTGATATATCGGAGAAGGAACTTATGTCAGAGATAGAGAAGATGTATAAGCGGTGATAATTTATTTGCAGTTAAGAGGAAAGAGTATGTCTACGAAGGAGAAGGATAATGGAGAATGCGATTACAGTTAAGGATTTGAATGTGAAGCTTAACGGTTTTGAGTTAAAGGATATCAGTTTTGATATTCCGAAGGGTGTTGTGGCAGGCCTTATAGGAAGAAATGGAGCAGGAAAGACCACACTCATCAATGCACTTACTGATATATATATTCCGGCGGGAGGCAGCATAATGTATGGAGATACGGAGCTTTCCAAGGAACCGGAGAAGGCAAAGGCTAAGTTCGGTGTCTGTTATGACAGTCTGTTCTATCCTCCTGCATACAAAGCGGAGAAGATTGCTAAGCTGGTGGCTCCATTTTATGATGATTTTGATATGAATAAATGGAACGCCTACATGGAGAGATTCCAATTGGATAAGAGAAAGCCCGTGGGACAATATTCAAAGGGTATGCAGATGAAGTTCATGTTGTCTATGGTATTTGCAAGAAATCCGGAGGTGATAATCCTTGATGAGCCGACAGCGGGTATGGATCCGGCTGCAAGAGCAGAGCTTATGGATATTATCCAGGAGTTTATGATGGAGGAGGACAGGACGGTCATCTTCTCCACACATATAACCAGTGATCTGGACAAGATTGCGGATTATGTGGTGCTAGTGGCTGATGGTCAGGTGGTGCTTGTCGAGGAGAAAGAGGCTCTGCTGGCTCATTATGGTGTGATGCAGGTGAGTAAGGATGCAATGACACCGGAGCTTGCAGATAAAATGATAGGAATAAAGGAAAAAGAATTCGGATATATCGGACTGACAAAGTATGCAGAACTTTTCGAGGGGAGAGATAATATTAAAGTAAGAAGAGCGATCATAGAGGATCTGCTCATATACGAGGAAGAAAATGACAAGATTGAGAGAGGTTCGGCAGCGTTTCTGAAAACATCGGAAGGAGCGTAGGTTATGAATAGAAGTAGCCGGAAAGTTTATGTGGATGATGGAGAAAGAGCAATGCAAAAGAAATATACAGGTTTTAAAGAAAAGAGAAAATGTCTTATGTATATGAGCAGATTTTGGGGAGCTGATAAATACTGGCTTGTGCCTGCATATATATTTGTTGCATTATTTGAACAAAATGGTTTTGCACTTATATGGCTTATATATGCTGTTAATTCCATGTCTCTTTCAATCTATCGTACTAACTCAGGGTGGTTATCCACTGTGCATGGGAATGAAAGACTTACATTCTCTCTGCCGATGTCGAGAAAAACCATATATGATACCAGAATGTATCTGACCGGGATTTTGTATATACTGGCACTTGGATTATCTATAGTTCCATCTATCGAAGACAGACGTTGGTTTGATTATCTGATGGGAGCATCTTTTCTTCTATTTGGACATATAGTGTGCGGATTGTGTATGAGAAAGCCGAATCTGGAGTTTATAGCAGGTATGCCTGCTGCCATTATACTTTTTTTGTGTATAATGTGTGCCTGGGTCAAAGGACTGGAGGATATATTACATTATATTGAGACGAGTCGGGCAGCCGTACTTTTTGAGGTGATTTTTTGTGTGGTAATGCTTGTACTGGATATATATGTGTGGGCGAGAGAACGGAAAATATTTAGTAACTGTTCAGGTAGCATCTCGCATTAACTGCGAGATGCGTACGAAAATTAATCGTAAGAAACAGATAACATTGCATCTATGAATCAGATGTGAGATATGATAAAAGAGGAGTGGTGAACGTGATCAGGAAACATTTAGGATATATGAAATTATGGGGTATAACAGATGTATTCAGCGATATGAAGAATATGGATCGGAAGAAAAGAGCAATTGTATGTGCTATTCCGTCGTTTATGCCATTGTGCGGAATGATGTTGCAGGAATTTTTGGGATTAAAGGTTAGCATGTGGTTGTTTACCTTTGCAGTTATGTTGTGGTGGAATATCACAGCTTTGCATAGAGGTATATCTGTACAGGCAAAGGGAATTCCGGTTAAAGATTCTTTTGCCGTGAAAAATGTGCTCTTTGTATATCCCATGGTTTTTTCAGTATTTTTTATGGTTGTAGCTGGTGGTATAATGGCAGGATTATCATTATTAATGTCGAAAATAGTGTTCGATGATAATATTTTAGTGGAATTAGAAAATACTGTGATACCTTATATCAGAGATATTGATCCGCTTAGTATAGTGTTTTCCGTCAGTATTGCAGCGGGAATATCATTTCTTATATCTATGCAGTCGTTTTATAAAAATAATTTCAGAAGAACGATAGGATATGTGTTCATAGTAAGTATTTTGCTGATTGGAATTGTTGCGTTTTCTACCATAATGAAAGATGCGGGTGTGAGTAGTGATTTTTATTTCTCTGAGATAATCTATGTGCTTCCGCGTATCCCATGTACGGTGTGTGCTGTGACATTTGCATTTGTTTCGGGAATCTATGCGTGGAAAAGAAGTATGTACCTGTATCGTCATGACATAAAGGGACAGGAGAAGATGAACCTGCAAAGTCATAATTATGATTATTCGAATGACACCAATAGGATAATTTATTCCGGGGAGGTAAGGAAGGCAAGAATCGTTGCGGCAGCCTTGGCGGTAGCCGGAGTATTGTTTGTTATAGGCATGATGATCGTTATGTTGAAGTGGGTAATTATCGGCGACCTTGGTCTCGGGACTTCAAATGCTAAAAACGGAGAACTTAATGTGGAAACGGACAGACCGTCTGAGTATACGGAATGGAATAAATATTTGGAAAGAGAAGGAGTGCCGGAGGAGGCGGAGTTTATGTGTTTTGATTTGGAGAGGACGCTTATTTTTCCGGAGCATATAGATGAAGCATATATTACAGAATACTACGCCAAACTTAAAGGGAAATACAGCTATGAGATATATGAAAATGATGATGAAGAGACAGATGACTTACTAGGTGCATCCGGTTCGTGGAATGTGGAGAGTGCCAGATTCCTTGTGGCAGATTACCCGGCAGAGGAGTTTGAGAAGGAGTGCGATAGGTTAGCAAAGCTTTCTTATTCTGAGTATGAAGAAGATTATGCGGATGATTATGAAGGCGATATTCCGATTAATTATATGCTTGTGGATGACGATGATTTCCCGGGAAGAACCTATATTGCCCGGTATGATATAGGAATGGCTCGCTATGAGTATGCCATTACGGATGAGGATTCAGGCAGGATCATTTATGTTTTTCTCAATGAGTGTATAGATATACCTACAGATACACCATATAAGGCAAAAGCGTTTTCAAAGGTGGTGCCGATAACGAAACGCAATTCAGGCAGTGGATATTCGATATATGGGGTGCATTAGTTGGTGCTGTAAGCGGATATTTGCTTGTGTATTTTATCATTGCACGGACAGTTTTGATTGGTTATAATGATATTCACAGAACTTTTTTGGAATGATAGAGGTGTTCTTGTGGGACTTGGTTACG
>CAJOLO010000159.1 GCA_905235345.1 uncultured Lachnospiraceae bacterium | reverse complement strand
CTTAGCTTCTGCCAGACGTTTCTCCGTGTCCTTAATAGATGCTTCAAGCTCTTTCTGATTCATTTCCAAATTGGTTATTTCCACCTGCAATTGATTAATAATCTTATCAAGCTCTATAACGTAATTTTCAAGACTGTTTTTCGTTTCTTTTAAATCATCCAGAATTTTCTGAGCACTTTTAAGATTCTTTTCGGCATCTATTATATCTTCCTTAGCCTTTTCTACAGAAGCATCCGCTGTTCCATTATTTGTTGTCTTCACATTCGTATCGGATGTTCCATCTGAAGTGTCATTATCTTTTGCATCGGAATCATTCTTTGAAGAATCTGTTCCATCGGTTTCAGATTCATTTTCTGCTGTTGCCAAACTAACTACAGGTCTATATCCGACTACACCAATAATTAGCGCTGAAATAAGTACATAGCTTATTATCTTCTTTTCTCTTTTGCCCATAAAAAGCTCATCCCTTCAAAAACAAATTTACGATGTTATATTATGCAGTATTAATGACATATAACCACCTGTATAACCATATCTTATACATGTAAATGTCTGTATGTGGTAATCAGGCTTCCCAAAAAGCCTATTCCTATACCCATGCCTAATGCAATAGGCGTCATTCCCTTGACTATGTCCATAACCGGAACAAAGTTTACAAGATTCGCAACCACATTGAAATGTTCTATTAAATAATTAATCACAGCATCATACATAAAATATATAATTATAATCGGTATAATAGAACCGATCAGCCCTATCATAATTCCCTCTACCAAAAATGGTGTACGGACAAAATTGTCTTTGGCACCGATAAGCTTCATGATTGCAATTTCATCTTTCCTAACCGATATACCAATAGTAATTGTATTGCTTATCAGGAAAAGCGACACAAACAGCAGTATTGCAATTACCGTTATTGAAGCATAACCTACTAAATGATTAATAGAGTTGAGACTGCTGGCAGTACTATCACTACTGTTTACCTTTCTTACATTAGGAATTGCCTTAACAGAATTAACAGTCTCCTCCTGAAGCTTAATATCCTTTAGCTTTATCTCATAAGATGACGCATTTTCCAAAGGATTATCCTCTCCAAAAATGGAATTAACATAATCAGTATCACCATTATATACGTCATCAATATAACCCTTCCATGCCTTTTCAGCCGAAATATATTCAATTTGCCTCACATTGGAAATAGATTTAAGTTCATTCCCTATTTCCATAATTCTCTGTTCATCCGTACCTTCATCGAAAAATACTGTAATCGTAAGTGTATCCTCAATTGTCTTAACTTCTTTCTGCATATTAAGCACAATTGAATAAAAAATACCAAATAAAAACAGACAGGCAATTATGGTTCCAATGGACGCAAGAGAGAACAACAAATTACGTCGAATATTGATAAATCCCTGTTTTATGCTGTATCTCAATGTACTAATCTTCATCCTTATAACCACCCTTTTCCACGTCGCTGATAATCTTGCCTTTCTTTAATCTGATAACACGTTTTTGCATCTGATCAACAATCTCTCTATTATGAGTAACAACAACAACCGTTGTTCCCCTACTGTTGATTTCCTCCAAAAGCTGCATTATCTCAGCAGAATTCTTAGGGTCAAGATCACCCGTAGGCTCATCTGCTAAAATGATATCCGGGCGATTCACTACAGCCCTTGCTATCGCAACCCTCTGTTGCTCCCCGCCTGAAAGTTCTCTGGGATACTGTTTATACTGTTCAGCGAGCCCAACCATAGTAAGCATCGCCGGAACTTCTCTTCTTATCTCTTTAGTTGACTTCTCTATAACCTGTTGGGCAAAAGCCACATTTTCGAATACCGTTCTGTCCTTAAGAAGTCTGAAATCCTGAAACACAACTCCAATTTTTCTTCTGAGCATAGGAATCTCTTTACGTTTCAGCTTACTGTATTGCTTACCCTCAACAGTAATCTCACCCTTCGTAGGACTAAGTTCTTTCAGCAATAACTTTATAAGAGTAGTCTTTCCTGAGCCACTGCTGCCAACGATAAATACAAACTCCCCCTTATTGATATGAAATGTCACATCATCCAACGCCTTCTTTCCCGTTGGATACTGCATTGTTACATGGTCAAGCACTATCATTTTGAGTGCTCCTTTCTGTGTTATTATATCTGTAATAAATCTTCGAAACTGTCTTATTCTATAATACTATCACTGCCCGACAGGGATATCCTGCCGGGCATAATAATCAATATTCAATACATATATCAGTATTCAAGTGATTCCATATATTTCATGTATTTTACAACCATAAGCGCTATCTTAAATGTTATAGCATCCTCGAAAACTCTTAAGTCAAGACCGGTACTCTTCTGAAGTTTATCAAGACGATATACCAAGGTATTTCTGTGAATATAAAGCTGTCTTGAAGTCTCGGATACATTAAGATTGTTCTCAAAGAACTTATTGATTGTTGCAAGTGTCTCTTCATCAAAGTCATCAGGTGAGCGATTTTCAAAAATCTCCTTGATAAACATCTTACAAAGCGGAATCGGAAGCTGATAAATAAGTCGGCCTATTCCCAAATTGCTATATGCAATAATGTTTCGATTTCCGTAGAATATCTTCCCCACATCAAGGGCCATCTTAGCTTCCTTGTAGGAACGCGAAACCTCTTTGAGTTCGTTAACTATCGTGCCGTAAGCAACATGCACAGATGACATAGCTTCAGTATTGAGCATATCCACAATGACCTTAGCCGTCTTACCCATGTCGTCATATGTCTCATTCTGCTTAACCTCTTTGACAAGAATAATATTCTTCTCATCAACCGCTGTAACAAAATCCTTGGTCTTGCTTGAGAAGATGTTACGTACAGTTTCAAGTGCATTGGTATCTTTCTCATTTCTGGTCTCAATAATGAACACTATACGTCTTACCTCTGCATCAATATGTAACTTCTTTGCACGATTATATATATCCACGAGAAGAAGATTATCTAACAGCAGGTTCTTGATAAAGTTATCCTTGTCGAATCTCTCCTTGTATGCAACCAGGAGATTCTGCACCTGAAAGGCTGCAATCTTTCCAATCATGTATACATCATCAGCCTCACCTTTTGCGATAATGACATACTCTAACTGGTTATCATCAAAAACCTTAAAAAACTGATATCCCGAAAGCATCTGACTCTCTGCCGGTGAATCCACAAATGCAAGTACTGACTTCTCATATTCTGATGTATCACGAAGTGTCGAGGCAAGTGCCTTACCTTCAGTATCCATCACACAAAGATCAATTCTTGTGATCGCCTTAATCCCCTCAATCGTGTCCTGCAAAATCTGATTTGAAATCATACCTTCTCACTCCTTTTTCTTTGATTTAAATTTACAATCCTTTTTATTTTAACGGAAATTTGTGAAAAAATAAAGTCCAATATTAAATTTTTTTGTTTTTTCAAAAATTGTCAATTCAAAACCACCAAATTTTTCTAAAATCATCTGCTCTGCCCGGCGAGATAGTTAATAAACTGCTGTGCTGTACGTCCCGATATTCCGCCGTGTGAAAGCTCCCATTTATTGGCTTCGGCACAAAGCTCCTGCTCTGATAATGTAATAGACGGCTCTCTTTTTGCAAGTTCGCAGACAATGTTGAAAAACTCCTTCTGATTCGGCTGGGAAAAGCTTATTGTCACTCCGAACCTATTGACCAACGAAAGTTTCTCATGCATGGTATCGGAATGATGAATCTCATCTCCTCCTCGCTCCATGTCATCGCGATCATTCCACGTCTCCTTAATAAGATGTCTCCTGTTTGAGGTAGCATATATCAGCACATTATCCGGCTTAGTCTCCACTCCTCCCTCTATGACAGCTTTTAAAAACTTATATTCTATCTCAAATTCCTCAAAGGAAAGATCGTCCATATAGATGATGAACTTATAATTTCTGTTCTTGATCATTGAAATTACAGTAGAAAGATCCTTAAAGCTTATATATCTCAATCATCCTAAGACCTCTGTCATAGTACTGGTTAATTATTGCTTTTATGCATGTTGACTTTCCCGTTCCTGCAGAACCGAACAGCAGACAGTTGTTGGCAGGTCTTCCCGACACGAATGCCTCTGTATTGTCTATCAGCTTCTTCTTTTGTATCTCATATCCCACCAGGTCATCAAGAACAACATTTTCCGTATTATTAATTGGGAAAATGTCAACCTTATTATCCACATTTCTTATTCTAAACGCCTTATTCAGTCCGAACATCCCCACTCCGTAATCAGCATAAAATGCAGTCACTTCATCAAAAAATCCCTTGGCATCCTCACATAACTCAAGCTTCTTTGACAGAGTCCTGACCTTCTCTGAAACATTGTAATTATACATACGTTCCTTCTTAACAATTGCCTTATAGTTGGAAACAGTGGAAAAACAGTCTATCGAAAGCACCTCTTCAATATCTGAAAAATCGAAATCAAACAATTCTTTAAAAATAGCAAAATCATTCATGGCAAAATGATTAACACTGCCGTCATTGGCTCCAACCTTCTCACTTGTA
>CAJOLO010000158.1 GCA_905235345.1 uncultured Lachnospiraceae bacterium | reverse complement strand
TTATAATTTGTATACTCCGGATGCACTTCATCACTTCCAAAAATCCAGTTCAGCCTCATTCAGTCCGATATCTTTTGCGTTAAATACCGGATCCTTCCCTTCTTTTTTCTGTTTCTCATAATCCTTAAGCGTATCGATTGCAACCTTTCCCAGAATCATACAGGATGGCAGATTGATAAGTGTCATTCCACCCATAGTGATATCTGCCGCAGCCCAAGCCGCATTCATAGGAATAATTGCGCCGAGGAATACTATCACTGCACAACCCATATGGAATATCTTGAGAAACTTTTCCGACGGCATTTTTTTATGATTCAGAAATGCCAATGCATTATCTACATAGTATAGATTTCCAAGAAGTGTTGTAAATGCAAACAGCACCATTGCCACAGTGATAAATAATGGTCCTATAGAACCAAATACCGTTGAGATGGCATTCTGAACATAAGGTGCTCCGGAAACAGCCTCACTTCTCTCCACTCCACTTGACAAACACATGAGCGCTGTAGCAGTACATAGCAGCAACGTGTCGATATACACCGAAAGGAACTGAACAAGTCCCTGTTTCGCCGGATGTGTAACCTTTGCCGATGCGGAAGCATTTGGTGCAGAGCCGACACCTGCCTCATTGGAATAAAGTCCCCTCTTAATACCGTACACCATACAGGAACCTGCGATTCCACCGAATATCGATTTAAAATCAAATGCATCTTTGAATATCATCACGAACATTGATGGAATATGCTTAATGTTAAAAAGAATAACGATAAACGAAATAATCACATAAGACACACCCATAACCGGAACAATAATGCTTGTAAGCTTTACAATACGCTTTCCTCCGCCAAGAAGACAGTAAGCTGTAAGCACCGCAAGCAAAGCACCCACAATAAGTGGCGTTGTCTTTTCATTGTAAAATGAGTATGCTGCAAATGTTGACTGAAGATTATACGAACATAACAGATTGAATCCTACTGCATAAGTTGCGATAAGAAAGATACAGAATATCACAGCCAAAACCGGAGCATGAAGGGCTCTCTCTATGTAATAAGCCGGTCCACCATAGCACTCGCCATCATCTGTTTTTCTCTTGTATATCTGCGCCAATGTACTTTCGATAAATGCAGATGACGCACCGATTATACACATCACCCACATCCAGAAACATGCTCCCGGTCCCCCAAGACATATAGCCGTTGACACACCTACAATATTTCCTGTACCTACGCGTGATGCAGTTGATACAAGCATGGCCTGTAATGACGATACTCCCGATCCATCCTTTGGTGGTTCTTTCAAAAGCCTGATACTTTCGGGGAGCATTCTTATCTGCACTCCCTTTGTCAAAATGGTAAAATATATTCCCGCTATTGCCATAACGATTATCAGAATCGGGTAATACATTACGCTATCTATCTGATTCAAAATATTTGTAAATGCTTCCATTGATTAGTCCTCCTGTTTCACCTTTATTGTCTCAAGTACTAAGCTGCTCCGAATAAATCTGTTTTTTTTCTTTCAGTTTAACATGTGTGGGGCTTCTCATTTTCATCGCACCTAAGTCCCCTAGTTCTATATCTTTTTCTCTTCCAGTTTCCTGACAGACAGATTGATACAGTGGATACATGTGGGAACAATATACAGACACCCCGCTACCCAAGCGGTCTGATCCGCAAAGGTGATTGCATCAAATCCAAAGCGTGGCACAAATAAGACGCTGACAATGATCCTTGCAAACATCTCCGAAACTCCTGAAAAGATAGTTCTTCCGGAATAGCCAAGTCCCTGAGTTGTCATTCTGGCAACATTTAATAAACCGAGTGCCCAATAAAACAGTCCCAGTCTTCTGAGATAGAGTCCCGCTGCATCCAGCACTGCGGACTCCTTAGCTGCCACAAACAACATAGACATTGATCTTCCAAAGAAAAAGAGAACTGCTCCGATGGCAATACCATAGGAAACACCCAGGAATATCCCCTGCCTGACACCGCTCTTTATCCTGTCCGTCTCGCCCGCACCCAAATTCTGTCCCACAAAGGTGGCAACAGCATTGGCAATGGCATCAAAAGGACACATAGCAAACTGTTTTATCTTCATGCCTGCCGTGAAACCCGACACATAGACCGTTCCCAGAGAGTTATTAGCAGACTGCATGACCATGCTTCCGATGGCAGTTATGGAAAACTGCAATCCCATGGGAACACCTGTAACGATAAGCATTCTGAAATGTTTACCGTCCAGTTCTCTGTCATCCTTCGTTACTCTTAGGATATCGTATTTTTTAACAATAAGTATCAAACAGCAGATTCCGCTGACGGCCTGTGCTATAACCGTTGCCAGTGCCGCACCTGCCACACCAATCTTCAGCACAACGATAAAGAACAGGTCCAGAACAATATTAATAACCGATGAAAGAATCAGGAACAAAAACGGCGTCCTGCTGTCACCGACTGCCCTTAATATGGATGCTAATAGATTGTACAATAGCGTAAAGGGTATTCCGGCAAAGAGTATAAATATATAGATGTAAGCCTCTCTGTAGATATCCTGCGGAGTTTTTAAAAATCTCAAGATACTGTGGGTGAGAATGGTGGTAAGCAATGTGACTGCAACAGCAAACAACGCTGTCAGGAGCATTGCATGATAAATGTATCTGCGCATCTCATGATAGTCTTTTGCACCGAATTTCTGAGCCACAGGGATTCCAAAGCCCGAACAGACGCCGATACAAAATCCCATGACCAGAAACTGAACACTGGTTGTGGCACCCACCCCGGCAAGAGAAAGTGTGCCTAGCCTACGACCCACTATCACTGCATCCACCATATTGTAAAGTTGTTGGAACAGGTTGCCCAAAAGAAGCGGAACTGCGAACTTCATCATCAGCTTCATTGGGTTTCCCTTCGTCATACTTGATGTCATATTATCCTCTTCCATTCATTATTATTTTTAAAAGAATGTATTTTTATCCTCTTTTTCACTGCACTTTGCTGCATCCATGGCAATTGCCACCATAAGTGCGGGAAGTTCATCACTGTCATTCATAATATCCAATACATAGGTATCTCCCCATTGGAAGAGCTCTTTGGTTATATGTACCACAAGATTTGCCCCCTCATATATATCATAATTCCACTGAAAAAAATCTCCCTCCAGTCTCCACCCTTTGTATTCTATATCATACTTTGGCCGGAACAAAGATAACTGCTTCTTGATAATCCCCTGAGAGAATCCATCTATGGTTATCTCAAACTCTTTGAAAAGACGAAGTACCTTCTCCTGAATGACGCCAAGTTCTTTTCCACTCGCTTTATTATAAACACGAATCCTGTGTCCGATGGAAAAAAAATCCGACTTCACATAATATATCGGATTTCCTGCACTGTCATACACGTCATATGTATCCGTCCATGAAAAAACTTTCTGTTTAATCTGTAATTGTTTCATACACAATCTCCTGCTTACGTCCTGTCATTTAACCGACTCCCAATCACTCTATACTCAGCCGTATATTTAGATATTACTCACTTTGTGGCTGATTATCAAGCGTTTTAACTGTATTTCTCTGTGAACTAAATAAACCGGGGTTCATCTATACCTCACCTTATATACGAAGAAAGGGTATTCTCTCAACGAGAACGCCCTTATTCGCATACTCAAAATGAATTAATCGTCTTCCTGCTCTGTCTCAACAGTTTCAACAGCAGAAGCTTCTTGAACTGCAGCAACCTCTTTTTCCGCTTTATCTCTATCTTTTACAGGATCGATATGACTTGCCAGCTTGGTTCCTGCAAAGCTTGAAAGCAACACACTCGGATTGATTCCCATACTGTCACCGATTCCATCCATCACCTGTTTTAATGACTTGGTAACATCCTCCGTCATCTTTGCCGTATTACCGGAACCGTACATTGTAATCTTATCCACGTTGGCAAGCGGTGTCGCAATAGCCTGTGCCACCTGCGGATACATCTGACAGAGCATCTCTATAATAGCTGCCTCACCATACTTCTGCATTGCCTCTGCCTTCTTATCAATACCGGCAGCCTCTGCCTCTGCCTTAGCCTGAATAGCGGCAGCCTCTGCTTCACCCTTT
>CAJOLO010000157.1 GCA_905235345.1 uncultured Lachnospiraceae bacterium | reverse complement strand
ACATATTTAGGTCAGAATGGAAGGTTAACACTGTGTTCTTGTTAGTAAAGATAAAGAAATTTGGAGAAGTGAGGAATAAATATGGATTACCAATACAAGGGTGTGCCAGAGTACAATGATACATCTGTTTTGTTCTCAAAATGGTTTCGGATTTTATTGGAAAACCTTGCACAAATGATAGTAACTACGTTAGCATGGATGATAGGGGGATTATTCGTTTGTAGCCTTTTTCCGTATAAAAATAAGATAATCATATTGATATTTATGATATTATTTTGTGCTGTATTATTTATCCCCTTTTTTTATTTGAAAATTGCGTGGATGTGTAGGGTTTTTAAATATTTATTTGTTCTATGCAAAGGTTCTATGCAAAGGAGATAGAATAGCAGGGTATTTAGAATCAATTGAAGAAAAACATTGGGGACAAAATAGAAACATTATATTCTATTATAAATATGAATATAATGAAAAGAAAGTAAGTCAAAAATGTAGGGTCAGTTGTTTAGAAATAAATATGAATATATTAAATATTGACCATAAAGCAGGAAGATTTATAATTCCTGAAGAAACCCCAATACCTATTGCGGTATATAAGAATTGGTCCGTAGTGATACATAATGATTGTGGTTTTTATGATATCGCACATTATAAAGGGACAAAGTGGATGGGAAATTTTTTCTGAATAAAGCCATCGGCTATAATCGGGAAATCTTTGTTTTAAGGGAAATTATCCCAATTTACATATAGCAAGAGATATTTTTCAAGAAGATATGAGTAAGTATATATGAAGCATAGCTTGACAAAGTGGGGGTATTGATTAAAGTTAGTAAAAAGTAGAAATTATATTTTTTTAGTTTGATCATAGACTTACTTAAATAAAAAAGGAGGAAAAATATGGCAGCGGATAAGGGTGATAAGAAGAAAAAAGCGGTAGCGCTTTCATATGATCCAAGCAATGCCGCACCGCAGGTGGTTGCGGCAGGACAGGGGGCCGTCGCTGATAGAATCATAGATAAAGCTAAGGAAGCTGATGTTGCCACATATAAGGATGAAGGACTTGCTGATACGCTTCTTAAGCTTGAAGTAGGTGATATGATTCCTCCTGAGTTATATGGTGTAGTAGCTGAAGTGTTGGTGTATGTGGATCGTATGGACAAGATTAAGAGTAAGCTTAACCGTTAATAAATATCGGGATGAAATTCATATATCACATAAATCTGATATGTTATTGCGGTTAAAGTAGGTGATTAAAGAAATAAGAGGAGATGTATGTTTGAATAAAAGACGTGTAGGCGGAGAAAAGGAGCATAAGGTAAAATCTTATATGGAAGAGGCGGGATATACCATCTTAGAGATGAACTTTCGTTGCCGGCAGGGTGAGGTGGATATTATTGCAAAGAATGAGGAATATCTTGTGTTTGTTGAGGTGAAATACAGAAGCGGTTCCGCTAACGGATTTCCTGAGGAGGCGGTCGATAAGAAAAAGCAGAAGCGGATATGCCGGGCAGCAGGATACTATATGTATATTCATAATTTGAATGAATATACACCTGTCAGATTTGATGTTGCAGGAGTTTTGGGTGATCATATTACATATACGGAAAATGCTTTTTTATGGCAAGGTGTTTAACTCAGTCAGGGAACATATTTATTGACTTATTAAGGAACAGGGAGACGGATATGAATGTAAAATACATTGAAAAACATAAAAAATGTTGTAATATTAATGAGAAGAACGGAATTACATATATTACATTTCCTAAACTTGAAAAGTATAATGAAGAAATAATACATGGTTTTTCCACGAGACTTGGAGGAGTTTCAAAGGATCATTTGGCGGCTATGAACTTAAGCTTTACAAGAGGTGATGATCCTGATAACGTGAAAGAAAATCACAGACGATTTGCTGCCTGTTTAGGATATGATGAAAAGCGTCTTGTTTTTTCTGACCAGGTGCATTTAACTAACTTTTATAAGGTTACGGAAAAGGATTGCGGAAAAGGAATAATAAGGGAAAGTGATATTAAAGATATAGACGGTCTGGTTACAAATGTGCCGGGTATTCCGCTGATCACGTTTTATGCTGATTGTGTACCGCTTATGTTCTACGATCCGGTAAAGAAAGTGATTGCCATGGCACATTCCGGTTGGAAGGGAACGGTTAAACGAATTGGAGCTAAGATGGTGTCATATATGGGGAGCGAATACGGATCGAAACCTGAAGATATAATTTGTGCGATAGCTCCATCAATCTGTCAGGAGTGCTATGAAGTTAGTGCTGATGTTGCAGAGGAATTTATTAAAGAATTTCATGATGATTTGACATTTTATAACAGTAATATTATGCAAGAGCTTATATACATTAAAGATAATGGGAAATATCAGTTGAATCTGCATAAAGCCTGTGAATTGGTATTATATCGGGCCGGTATTACAAGAGAGCATATTGATATAACCGATCTTTGCACCTGCTGTAACCCTGAGCTTTTCTTTTCACACAGAGCAAGTCATGGAATGAGAGGTAATAATGCGGGTGTGATGATGCTGATATGATATCGTTAAAGATACAACGTTATAAAAAAACGAGCGAGTTTTGAAAGAGATAGAGATATCATGAAAAAAGTTGTTTACAAAACAGGTTTGTTATGGTAATATACCAAAGTATCAACCTTTTACTCAGATATAGGACACTCCGACCTATGACCGGGCAAAGGGCGATTATTTTTTAAAAGGAGGAAGCTGATATGGTAACAAGTGAGCAGAAGAAAGAGATCATTGAAAAGTATGGTCGTGGTGCTAATGACACAGGTTCGCCTGAGGTTCAGATCGCACTTTTAACTGCAAGAATTCTTGATCTTCAGGAGCATTTCAAGGCTCATCCGAAGGATCATCATTCAAGAAGAGGTCTTCTTAAGATGGTTGGTCAGAGAAGAAATATGCTTGCATATCTCAAGAAGAGTGACATTAACCGTTACAGAGCTTTGGTTGAGAGCTTAGGATTAAGACATTAGAATTTAAGGCAGCATTTGTTGTAATACATATGCTGCCTGTTCTGAATAAACATATTTAAGCTATATATAGTAATTGTTTGTTGTATTAGCTGTTTTATAGTATTATAAATATAATACGTTGTTCCGTAATTTTTACATTCGATAACATTTTACAGTGATTTGACTAATCTATATTCGTTTTTTATCCCTTTAATTTATTATAAATTTTATCTTTGACGATCATATAGTGATATGTCTTTAGTTTTCTATGTGAGATATGGCGAAAGGAGAACCATATATGAATTATGATGATATGACATTGGCAGAATTAAGGGCTGCTGCAAAGGAACTTGGAATAAAGGGAGTTTCCGGAATGAAGAAGGGCGAACTTGCTGAGTTTCTTAATGCCATTAAGGGGCATCAGATGGAAGAGCAGAAGAAAGCAGAAAGTAATGGAAAATCTGTTCATAAGAAAAAGGCTGACGCCGGTGGAAAATCTGCCCGTAACAAGAATGTGACAGATGACGAAAGTAATGATAGTAAGAAAAAAACTGCAGAAAATAAAAGAACTGTAGAAAATAAAAGAACTGCGAGTAAGGAAAAATCTTCAGGAACTGAAAAAAATATGAGTAATGGAAAGAGCACGGAAGCTGTAAGAAATGTCCGAGGGGGAAAGACAGTAGAAGCAGAAAGAAATGTCCGAGGGGTAAGGACAGTAGAAGCTGAAAAAAACATACGAGGAGAAAAGAGCACAGAAACGGAAAGAAATGTACGCAAGGGAAAGAGTACAGAAGCTGAAAAGAATGTTCGTAAGGAAAATACTGAGGAAGCGGAAAGAAATGTCCGAAGGGTAAGGACAGTAGAAACTGAAAAAAACATACGAGGAGAAAAGAGCACAGAAACGGAAAGAAATGTACGCAAGGGAAAGAGTACAGAAGCTGAAAGGAACGTTCGTAAGGAAAATACTGAGGAAGTAGAAAGAAACGTCCGGGGAAAGACTGCCGAAACAGAAAAATCCGTATACAATGAAAAAAATAAGGATGTAGAAAAAGTTGTTAGCGGTGTTGATGTAACGGATTCTAACTTAGATAGTGGCAAGGAAGCTAATGGAATACTTGAAGTCATGTCTGACGGATTCGGATTCATCAGATGTGAGAATTACCTTCCCGGAGAAAATGATATCTATGTGTCGCCGGCTCAGATTAAGCGATTTAATTTAAAGACAGGTGATATAATTGTTGGAAACCAGAAAGTAAAAACAGAAAGAGAGAAGTTTGCTGCATTATTATATATTAAGACGATTAACGGCTATTCCGTAGAGGAAGCCATGAAACGTCCGAATTTTGAGGATCTGACACCGATATTTCCGGATGAGAGGATTCAATTGGAAAATGAGTACTCTAAAACTGTATCTATGAGAATAATGGATCTGCTTGCTCCAATAGGAAAGGGTCAGCGTGGTATGATAGTTGCACCTCCTAAGGCCGGAAAAACAACCCTGCTTAA
>CAJOLO010000156.1 GCA_905235345.1 uncultured Lachnospiraceae bacterium | reverse complement strand
TTGTGTTAAGTTATTTACAGCAAAATTACAATTAATAATTACTGCTTCAAAGTACAAATAATTGTAGCCTAAACCTCAATAAAAGTCAACTGTAAATATCAGGAATTTCACGGGAATTTCAGATTTTTACATACACGGAATATATATATCCCTTATAGGTCTTGCTGCCTTTGGTAAAGATTACATTATACCAGGTTCCGGTCTTGGTTTTCTTTGTTTTAATAATAGCTACTTTTTTGTTCTTACCAACGGTTGTAAGTTTCTTTGCGGTAAGCTTGGCACTTTTTCTTACATTAACCTTTGAGGTCTTTACCTTGCCTTGTTTGGCAATCGTGACACTGCTTGCAGGAATGAAACCTGAGGTTCCTTCATAGCTTACCCGGTACCATTTGACTCCTGTATCATCGTACGTGCAGTAAGTTACTTTGGTAAAGCTGTTCTTTTCGGGACTTTCTACAATCTCGGAATTAACATCCATATATAAGTGCATATATGTGTCAGACTTTGGAAGTGCAAGTCTTGTGTAGCTTGTTTTGGTGTAAATGCCAACGACTCCCGAGAAATTTCCGTATGAGGTTACACCATTAGTGGTTTTGTAGGTTCGTATCTTATAGTAATAGCATTGCCCCTCTGCAAGTTTGGTGTTTTTATATGTTCCCGTAGATGCTTTTGTTATAGTCTTGATAAGAGAGAATTCACCATTTGGAGAGGGTGAGCGATATATTTCATAACCTGTTATATCCGAAGTAGGACTCCATTGGAGGGTAACGGAATTTTTGGTTCTGGTACCGGAGGAAAGGTCACCGATTTCAGGCAGTACCGTGTCATCAATGATATTGAAGGTTATTGTTCTTGTCCCATTATATCCGTTAATTCCAGTTATGGTAACGGTTGCGGTTCCGATAGCTGTGTTGTTGGTGTAAATGGCAGTGTAATCTATGCCGTTTGTGAGTACGGTGCCGTTTATGGAAACGGTAAGTTCAGGGGTAAATGGTGCTCCGGTGTACTTCTGGTCATCAATAGGCTTTACGATTGCTGCCGCCATATCGCCTGTTGGTGCGGCGTAGTAGAAATCCATATCCACTTTTCCGTTAATGCCGGGAACTGTTCCGGAACTGGCATATTGCCAATAGGTAAATGTTCCGGGGTAGCTGGTGCTTGTGGTATAGTTTGCAAGCCATATAGGATAGCTTGCACTTATAACATCAGCATTCAAATGGTTATTAAGCATATCAGGGTTAGCATATACCATAGGTGTAAAGCCGGCATCCTGAATTTTCTTACAAAATGCCAGGCATACTGCCGTGGCATCATCCTTGGTAAGCTTGGCATTTTTCAATCTTCCCATTGTACCTTTACTGTCTGATGCAAATTCGAAGTCAAGAACCAATGGGAGCTCAACAGTATAGCTTCCTATACGGTCTAATATGAATTGTGCCTCTTCCTCAGCTTCGACAGTTGTGGTTGCCTGGGAGAATATGTATATACCTTTGCTGACTCCTGCGGCGGTGGCACCTTCCATATTTTTGTTGTAATCAACATCGTTGTAGAATTTCCCTTCGGCACCATAGCCGCGTCCACCTACACGAATAAATGCAAACTCTATGCCTGAAGCTTTGACCTGTGCCCAATCGATATTGCTTTGGTAGTGGCTTATATCGATACCGTTTATTATTGTACAATTATCAAATCGATCCTGATGGGTGTAATTATTTCCTGTGAATTGATTGGCAGTCATGACACTGCCGAAACGGCTAAAGTTATTTTTGTTTAATCCGTTATTAGTGGTATTTGAATCTTTTGCCGCATCTTCGTAAAATTCATCAGGTATATATTTACCGGACAGTCTTCCTGCTCCGGGGTCATAATGGTCAGATGTGTCGGAAACGGATGCTGCCGTGCTTTTGGCGGCTGGATTGCCGATAAAGCTTCCGGGTAGTGCGATACTTATCGCCAATGCAGTTATTGCAGAGAGCATAAGCAGCTTTCCGTATTTGTAAAATTTCCTCATATTATAAAGTCTCCTTTTCATTAGCTTTTTAGAAATTTAAATGGCATTAGATAAAATGAAATATTCTGCCATTGCAAATATGTTCCGTATTATATACCAATTTAATATAAAAATCCAGTGGGGGATGTTGGAAACAGAAAATGGTATATGTGCTTTGTGTAAAATAGAGTAAAAAAATGCATTAATTTATATATTTTATTTAAAATTTACCAAAAGTTAAAAAAATAAAAAAAAGTACTTGCATTTTGCTTTTTGATAATATATAATCATCACTGTTGTTGAAACAAAGAGTTTCATAAATACGGGCCGCTAGCTCATTTGGTAGAGCACCTGACTCTTAATCAGGGTGTGCGGGGTTCGAGCCCCCGGCGGCCCACTGAAGGAATCGGTTTGATGTAGGAATAGGAAGCATTGGGTCGGTTCTTTTTTTGTGTTTTTTTGTTGCTATCTGTAGTCAATCTATACAAGCATTTAAGTGAGATGAGTGTAATTGTTCTCACTATGTTTATCGTGAATAGTTACTTTCTGTTAGGAATTATTGTTTAATAATACTTTACTTTTTCTTTATAAAATATTAGAATTATACCCTAAGATAAAATTCGGAGAAATGTCATGGCTGAGAAATATATTATGATTCATGATATCCTTAGCGAGCATCGTGATCGAATGTTAAATTTAAAAAAATACTATCCGTTTTTTGTGCTTTCCGAGACCACTTTTAACCAGTATAAGGACGGAAAGTACAACAATCTTGATATGGGATATATTACCATGGCGACCTTGCGCTTTCTGATTCATGAGAACAACTTTCAGGAGAGGGAAGTCACTTATGAGCAGTATGAGGATTTTTTGTTGGAACTTCTCCACAGGGAGTTTTCATTGCATGAGACTCCTGAGGAAGAAAAGGAATTGGCGGGTTATATATTCGATAAGATCAAGAATGAGGGAAAGGCATTTACTTTTTCATATTTTGATCCTGAGGAGAAGAAGAAAAAGACCGCAAGAGTCAAGCTTATTGATAGCAGGATTGCCGATGGGGTAGTGTTATACAGGGTGACTGCGGATGGAATTGAGTTCTATCTTGACACAAAGGAGATCAAGGATGAAAGCAATATTTCCGTACAGCAGCTTCTGTTAGAGAAAATGATCCGGTCGGAGAATTTTGCAGGCGGTATTGAGGTAGTTAAACGCATCAACAATGAGGTGAGCAAGCTGGCACTTCAGAAGAAGGAAGTGCTTGATCTTTTAAGCTATGATATCATCGCCGGAGCCAGGGCAAGTGAAGAATACATGGCGACCGTTGCAAGATGGTTTGATGAGGAGTCAAAGCTTTTTGAAAAGAATCGTGCCCTGATAGATAAGGCGTATGCCAAAGCGGGTTCGGGAGGAGCTGCGGATGGCGGGGTGAACTATTCTGCCGATTACTCTGCAGGTGAAGTTTCTGATTCTTATGATGGAGACAGAATGACGGATACGGGGATGGCAGCAGGAGGTGCGGTTATCAAGAAGAATAATGCTGTGCTTTCTGAGATTCATAAACTTGATACAGAGCTTAAGAAGACCATAATACGTCACGGAGAGCTTATAAGAGAGACAATCGAGCTTCAGAATATTGCAGATGAGATGATAGGAAGAGCCAAGCTTAGAAAATTAAGACCTGTATTTGATTTTCGCAACGCACTTAATAACTGTATGAAGGAGGATGCGCCGGAAAGACTTTCAATGCTGGTGATGCCGCTATTCTTACCTAAGCTCACCAAGAGCTTCAATGCGGAAAGCATTGACAGGATGCTTGAGAGCAAGGCTGATAACAGTGATTATGGCGAGAAGGTAGAGAAGAAGGAGCTTGATCCGGACTTCAAGTATGATGATGAGATAGAGGAAGAACGTATTAACGGTAATTACGGAAGATTGTTCGAGGAGTTACTTGAACAGTTGTGGAAACATGGGAAGACAACCCTTTCCGAGCTTATGGCAATATATGAGATTAAGTTCGGAAAAGAGATATATAATAACGGAGATGTATATTCGTTCCTGGGGCTCAGAAAGACAGATATGATATGGGAGTCATGGTCAATAAGCAGGATACCTTTCTTGAAGGGATAGTGATAGAGTCACTAAGTACACCTAAGAGGGAACAGTACGGGAAGATTGTTTTTACTATAGCATATAATGAGGAAGAGGTACTGACATTTGGTGCCAAAAACGAGTACTCGGTGACGGATATGAGTTTTGCGCTGGTGTGATGTTGATGTGATTATTGCGTTGGTATGACGTTGATGTGATTATTGTTGGCATTAAATGAAATACAAAGTAAGACCATTTACTTAAGCCCTCCCCCATGTTGGCATTAAGCGAAATACAAAGTAAGACCATTTACTTAAGCCTTCCCCCCTTTTTTTGGGGGGGAAGGTGGCAGCAAATCTTTGATTTGCTGACGGATGAGGGGATGAAAGAACTTAAATTAATGACACTGGGTAGTATTGTGTTGAGAGTAGAATTAAGGCATACTTGAAGAACTGAGGAAAAAGATATGGAAATGAAGAATTTGGAAAAAGCGATGGATATATATGCCCGTCTTGTGACAGGGGAGGAGATTAACAGAAGCGGTGCCAATGCAGGACTTTAT
>CAJOLO010000155.1 GCA_905235345.1 uncultured Lachnospiraceae bacterium | reverse complement strand
ACGGAATCCTTCTTCACGCATTACACATGAATCAGTTGCTGCATTTACATTGATGATACCGATATCACCGGATGTAACTCCGTCTGCTTCTAATTTCTTAATCATCTCTTCACCGGCCTGCTTACCTGCTGCCTGGTTATCTGTAGAGAATGTTGCTTCTGCGTCTACATTAGCAGGAGAATCAACATAAACAATCTTTACGCCTGCTGAAACTGCTTCATTTAATGCAGAAGAAATTGCATCAGGACCATTTGCTGCTACCATGATTGCATCGTAACCGCCGGCTACTGCATTGTTAACACACTCAATCTGCTGAGCATCATCTTTAGTATTAGGTGACATGAAACTAACTGTAACTCCAAGCTCACCTGCTGCTTTCTGAGCACCTTCATTCAATGTTACCCAGTGCTGGTCAATAGAGTCCATTGTGATCAAAGCAATCTTAGCGTCTCCGCCTGCTGAGCTTTCGCTTTCATCACTTCCACTTTCATCATTTGAATCTTCAACATTGGAACTGTCGTTTGTGTCTGTTGATGTTGTTCCGGCATTGCCACAGCCTGTAACGGCTGCTACAACCAGTGATGCACAACATAACAATGAT
Source organism: uncultured Lachnospiraceae bacterium (assembly GCA_905235345.1). Lineage (GTDB taxonomy): Bacteria > Bacillota > Clostridia > Lachnospirales > Lachnospiraceae > CAG-590. The sequence goes on along the minus strand of CAJOLO010000155.1, from coordinate 6,871 downwards.
AATATCTTCTTTTTCATCTTTTTCCTCCTTTATTTTGACCGCTTATATGCGGTAGTTTACGATTTCTTTCTTGAAAACTTGCCACTTCTGGATATGATATCCATAAGAACAGCAGCTACTACGATAACACCAATCACAAGTCTCTGAATACCGACCTGTACACCTATCATATTCAAACCATTCTCAAGAGTCTGCCATACTGCAGCTCCCATAAAGGTTCCGAGAAGTAATCCTGTACCTCCGTTAGGAGACACGCCACCGATTACACCTGCAGCAACACCATACATCTCATATGTATTACCTGCTTCCATATTACCCATGCCGGCCTGTGCACAAAGAATAAGACCAACAAGCCATGAACAAATCGAGCTGACTAAGTAAGCTTTTGTTGTTGCAGCGACAATATTTACACCGGATAACTTAGCTGCATCAATATTGGAACCGATAGCATATATATGTCTTCCGGTCTTTGTCCTTGAAAGAACAAAGAAGAAAATAACGAAAACAATAAATGAAATCCAAAAAGTATTATATACTCCTAAGGTCTTACCATAATACAGAATATTCTGAAAACGATCTGCTGCATCTTTACCGATACCGGTAGATATTGCGTCAGTATTACGGTTTCCGTTGATCATGTAAGCAATACCTCTTGCTGCAAACATAGTACCTAACGTAGCAATGAAAGGCGGCAGTCTGAATTTACCAACAAGGATACCATTGATTACACCCATGATCAGACAGCTGATCAATGAAATTGTTATTGCTATAATAGGATTCACGCCCAATACCATTAACTCTGCGGAAAGCATAGCACTCATGGCAACCTGCGAACCAATAGAAAGGTCGATGTTTCCTGTGATCATAACATAACTCTGTGCAATACCAATCAATAAATATTTAGACATGGATCGCAACAGATTCATCAGATTCTCTCCTGAAAATACCGTAGGATTCATAATACCGAATACTGTATAGATTATAATCAAACCTACAAACGCAGTTAACGATGCTCCCATACCACGAATTCCTACAATTCTCTTCCATAGACTTGTTTTTTCACGGTTCATTTTTTCTCTCCTTTTCGATTAATTACTTCCTATTTTTTTATCTTCAAATGATGTGGCCAATTTCAGAATTTCACTTTGCGTGGTGTCTTTTGCCATCACCTCGCCGGTAATTCGCCCGTCACACATTACAATGATCCTGTCAGCAATTCCCATTACCTCCGGCATCTCGGAAGACACAAACATTACCGCTATGCCCTGTTTCTTTAATTCATTCATCAGATTGTAAATCTCTACTTTAGCTCCTACATCAATTCCTCTGGTAGGTTCGTCAAAGATAACAACTCTTGAATTTCTTGCCAACCATTTACCGACAACTACTTTTTGCTGGTTACCACCGGAAAGATTTCCGGCAAGTATGTCTACATTCGGAGTTTTGATCTTTAGATTTTCAACCGTCTTGTCACACATATCCTTTTCTTTTTTGGAATTGACTACTCCGGCTTTGTTACATACCATATCCAGATTAGGAAGTGTGATATTGTCGCGAATGCTTAACTGTGTACACAGACCGTCTTTCTTTCGATCTTCAGGTGCTAACACAACACCATGTTTTATCGCATCCATAGGACAATTAATCTTTACTTCCTCACCGTCCACAAAAATCTGTCCGCTGCTTTTTTCGTCTACACCAAAAATCGCTCTTGTGGTTTCCGTTCTTCCTGCTCCCATCAAACCGGCAAACCCGACAATCTCACCTTCATTTACGGAAAAGTTTATGTCTCTTACCATTCTTCCCGCATTAAGGTTTTTCACTTCAAAGATCACTTTTCCCTTTTCACATTCAACCCTGGGGAATTTCTCTTTGATCTCACGTCCAACCATGTTGGTTATGATTTCATCCATTGTTAAATCATTAAACCCGGCCGTTAAAATGTATTGGCCATCCCTCATGATCGTAACTCTGTCTACAATATGCTGCAGCTCTTCCAATCTGTGCGAAATATAAACAATACCCTTTCCTTCTGATTTCAAATCCAGAATAATACGGAACAACTCATCAATTTCCTTAGACGTCAATGCTGATGTCGGCTCATCCATAACCAGAATCTTTGCGTTTACGGAGAGTGCTTTTGCTATCTCAACCATCTGCTGTTTTGATACCGGCAGATCTCCGACCACTTGTCTTGGATTGATATCAATTTTCAATCCATCAAGAATCTTCTGGGCTTCAGCTTCCATTCTGGCATTATCAAGAGCAATCTTTCCGTATATCTCTCTTCCGAGAAATATATTCTCCGCAACAGTCAGGTGTCTGCACAGATTCAACTCCTGATGAATAATCGCCACGCCTGCTTCTTCGGCCTGCTTAGGGGTAAGATTTCCATAATTCTTACCGAAAATCTCCAGCTCTCCGCTGTCTCTCGTGTAAACACCACTTAATATTTTCATCAAAGTGGATTTACCGGCACCGTTCTCACCAAGTAATGCCATTACTTCTCCCGAACGCAGTTCAAAATTTACATTATCCAATGCTTTTACGCCGGGAAAGTTCTTGCATACATTTTTCATTGAGACAATTACTTCATTCATTCCCTCATCCTTCCTATTCCACATATTGTTAGCATATAATATATGACTAAATTTTATGACTAAATTATATACCAATCGGTCACTTATATGAAAGAGGGTTAAATTTTTACTTTTTGGGGGTTTTTTTTCATCTTTCTTTTTCATGATTATATTTAATAATTTATGCTTTATTCTGCCATACCAATCATGCTATAATACTATTACATGCAGGTTGTCTGCGTGCAAAAATATTATAGGTAATTGTGAAACTCTTATTTATATTTTCAGGATTGTACATATTATACAGTTCCATCACAGGCACGAGCTAAAGCATACCTTCGAACTAAGCTCACTCCGTTCGCTAAGGTCTTAGGCATTTCGCTGCTTGTCGCACACAGCGGTACATAATGCACCAAAATACGGTGCATAAGTACCGGCGGCTCCAAAGCACCTGTTTATGGAATCTGTACAATATGTACAATCCAGTATACAATATTAATAAGTTTCGCAATCATCTAAATAAGTGCAATCATAGAAGGAGAAGGAAACATGATTTGGAATGAAGCAAGAGAATGTATGAGCAGGGACGAACTAAACAACCTGCAAAGCGCCAGATTAAGGAAGGTGCTGAACCGTGTTTATCACAACGTAGAACCCTATCGTAAACGGATGCAGGAAGCCGGATTGGAGCCGGGAGATATCGGCGGAATTGAAGACATCTCCAAACTTCCATTTACCACAAAGGATGATTTACGTGACAACTATCCATTCGGATTGTTTGCCGTACCGATGAGCGAGATCGTCAGAATTCACGCCTCATCAGGAACCACCGGCAAGGCAACGGTTGTGGGCTATACCAGAAAGGATATTGATGTATGGTCATGTGTTGCAAGATGCTGTGCAATGGCTGGACTCGGACGCAACGACATCATTCAGGTTGCATACGGATACGGTCTCTTTACCGGAGGACTCGGCGGTCACTACGGTGCAGAACATCTTGGTGCAACAGTTGTCCCCATGTCTACCGGAAACACGCAAAAGCTGATTGATATGATGGTTGATTTCGGAGCAACCGGACTTATGTGTACTCCTTCTTATCTGATGCATATCGCTGAAGTGATCGAGGAACAGGGATTGAGGGATAAGATTAAATTAAAGGCTACCTTGAACGGTGCAGAGCCCTGGACGGAAAATATGCGCAAACAGATTGAAGAACGGCTCGGAATTGAGGCCCATGACATCTATGGATTATCCGAGATTATGGGACCGGGTGTTGCTACAGACTGTCATTTCCATAAAGGATTACATATCTTTGAGGACCATTTTTACCCTGAAATAGTAGATCCGAAAACATTGGAACCGTTGCCGGACGGCGAAACCGGAGAGCTGGTCATCACCACATTGACCAAAGAAGGAATTCCTCTTATCCGTTACCGCACAAAGGATCTGACCAGCATCACACATGAGAAGTGTGAATGTGGAAGAACAACCGCAAGAATCAGCCGCTTTACAGGTCGTTCAGATGATATGCTGATCATCCGTGGTGTCAATGTCTTCCCTAGTCAGATTGAGACAGCACTTCTCACCGTTGACGGAATCACACCAAACTATCAGATCATCGTAGATCGTGTCAACCATCAGGATACCCTTGCCATTTTAGTGGAAGTTGAGGAACGTTTCTTCTCGGATGAGATAAAAGAACTGGAGAATCTTCAAAAGAAAATTGAGCATGCGGTTCACCAGACCATAGGGCTGCATGCCAAGATCAAACTGGTAGAGCCAAAGACCATCGAACGAAGCATGGGAAAAGCAGTCCGTGTTGTTGACAAGCGTAAACTAGTCTGATATATCGGAATGATCCGGTACATACATGTCTGCGCCGAAACTATGTTATATGTACAATCCTAAAGATGTATATTGGAGTTTCGCAATTAGATATTTAATTATATGAAATGGAGGGTTAGTTATGTTCATAAAACAATTATCCGTATTTATCGAAAACCGGTCCGGCCGTTTGGAGCAGGTCACCCACGTACTCAAGAAGAATAATATTAATATCATATCGATATCCCTTGCAGATACCAGTGACTATGGATTGTTGAGACTCATCTTATCTGATCCGGATAAGGCTATAACCATTTTAAAAGAACAGGAATTTTCCGCTACCATCACCGATGTGATCGCAGTAAAATTCACCCAGCACGTCGGACAGCTAAGTGAATTGTTGACCATTCTTTCAAACGCCGATGTCGATATTGAATATATGTATAGTCTGACATCAGGCAAGAATGATGCTTCTATTGTACTAAAGACCAATAACCAGCAAAAAGCACTGGATACCATTTCAGAATCTTCCTTCGAGCTGCTGCTGCCGGAAGAGGCATACAGCCTCAGGGACTAAAAACAGTTTAAAAAATCGAAACGCTCCGCTTCAGCCGGTACTGTGTGCCGACCGAAGCGGAGCGTTTCATTGAAAAAACAACCTTCTCACTCTTCCAATGAACTGGTCTTATGTACAACAACCGTTTCATCATAACAGGTAAATATCTCATCTACCAGTTTCTCATCCGGTTTCGGTGTAATGAGACTGACAATCGGAACGACGATCAATCCCGCAAGCATAGTGATAGCACCCGCATTAATCGGCGAAGCAATAAACTTTATAAACATATTGGAAACCGTAATCCCGACTCCTACAATATAGCTTGCCCAGACCGCTGCCTTTGTGATATTTCTGGAATACAGACCATACAGAAACGGTGCCAGAAAAGCACCTGCCAGTGCTCCCCATGAAATACCCATAAGCTGTGCAATAAAGGTTGGCGGATTAAGTGCCAGTACAACTGAAAGGATAATAAATCCTGCAACCAGTACACGCATTACAATAAGCTGTGTCTTCTCGCTCATATTCCTGGCAACGGATTCCTTCAGAAAATCAAGCGTTAAGGTTGAACTTGACGTCAGTACCAACGAAGATAACGTAGACATGGATGCCGACAATACCAGCACGATTACAATACCGATCAACACGTCAGGAAGGGTCGATAACATCTGTGGTACGATTGTATCGAATGCAACACTTCCGTCTTCTTTATAAATTGCAGGATTGTCAAACAGACGTCCGAATCCTCCTAAGAAATAACAGCCTCCGGCTATGATGATTGCAAAAAATGTAGATACCACTGTACCTGTCTTGACAGCTTTCTCGTCTTTGATTGCGTAGAACTTGTGAACCATCTGAGGAAGTCCCCATGTACCTAGGGATGTCAGAATAACAACACCTAACAGATTAAGCGGGTCCGGTCCAAAGAAGCTCGTAAACAGACCCTGTCCTCCCTGCAGTGCCGGAACGGCCACATCATCTGCCGGAATAACGGAAAGCTCTTTTAAAGCATTTAAGAAACCGCCCTGTCCGGAAAGTACCGCTCCAATTACTGCACAGATACCTATCAACATGATGATTCCCTGAATAAAATCATTCAATGCTGTTGCCATATAACCGCCTACTATCACATACACTCCGGTCAACAACGCCATAATGATGATACACACTTTGTAATCAATATCAAACGCCATACCAAAAAGCCTTGAAAGACCATTATAAATAGATGCCGTATAAGGTACTAAAAATACAAAGGCAATAGCAGAGCCTGCAACCCGCAAGGCCTTGGAATCATAGCGCTTACCGAAGAATTCCGGCATCGTCTTAGCATCTAATTTCTGCGTCATAATACGGGTTCTTCGTCCCAGCACCAACCACGCAAGAAGACTACCGATAAATGCATTTCCCAGACCGATCCATGTAGAAGAAAGTCCATACTTCCATCCGAACTGTCCCGCATAACCGACAAACACAACAGAAGAAAAATAAGACGTTCCAAATGCAAATGCCGTAAGCCACGGTCCTACTTCTCTTCCTCCCAACACAAAATCATTAACGTTGGTTGCCTTTTTTCTGGAATAAATACCGACTCCGATCATGATTGCAAAAAATACAAGTAACAAAAAAATCTTAATCCCCATATGCTTCTCTCCTTATTTCGTAATGTAATAATTCAGGCGATTGCAAACCACTCATGAACTTACGCTTTATTCTGTGCGTCCACCAGATTCGTGCTATTATAGATTTCCCGAAGTTTCGGCTTCTCAATCTTGCCTGTAGCATTCCTTGGCACTTCCGCAAAAATCACTTTTCGTGGTCTCTTGTATCTCGGAAGCTCTTTACAGAACTCATTGATTTCCTCTTCCGTACATTCAATTCCCGGTTTCCGTTCGATTATCGCTGCCGAAAT
>CAJOLO010000154.1 GCA_905235345.1 uncultured Lachnospiraceae bacterium | reverse complement strand
AATGCATACTGAAAACGCCATATAAAAATTACAAAACATTGCAACTGTCAACAATATATAATATAACTTCCATCTTCCATCTCTAACCAATCGTTCAACCAACAGAAGAAGAACCGGGAACAGAATCATTGTGTCCATCCAATTGAACAAATGCAATATATTGAGAAAGAATCCGCTCATCGCGTAGCTTAATCCAAGTGTTAATGCTACTAATTGTTTATTTTTCCGTAATGTATTGAAACGTGTATTCATAAAAAAATAAACTGATGTGCATGAAAGCAGAGCCCATTTTAACACAATAAAAAACTGCAACGCATCTTCCAGGCAACTCTTCGGCAGAATAAGAATGACAAAAGTAGCCGGAGATATCATATAATACAACAGATTTAAATAAAAATCAAAACCTCCTGCCGCATTCCAACTGAAAAAAGAAAAGTCACCGCTATGAACTTTATTCCACAATTCCTCATACAGATATATATACTGATTGCCGGCATCTCCCATTAAGATACTTCCATTTCCCAAAAGCCATGAATCCCTAATAAGACAATTAACTATAACTACCACTATCGGTAATAGGAATGCCACCGCATATATCCAATACTTTTTCATAAATACTTTAAATCTCATAGTCCCTAACCTCTATTATCGCACAACAAATTATAACTTTACAGTGTTATCTCACAAACCTCAATCAACCTGTTTACTCAACTGTTTCAATCATTAGCAGTAACTGACATGACTTCAATTGTTTCAACAGAAACTTTCATAAGATCCTCTATCACATCATCAAGCTTCTCTTCCGATCTCTTTATAATATTCAGATTCGGTTTGGTAACAGGATGCTTAGCAACAAATATCGTACAACAATCCTCATAAGGAAGAATAGAGGTCTCATATGTTTCTATCTTCTCTGATATATCTATAATATCCTGCTTGTCCATACCTATACATGGTCGAAATACAGGCAATGTGCACACTTCATTAGTACAATAAAGACTCTGCATAGTCTGTGATGCCACCTGTCCTATGCTTTCACCTGTAATAAGAGCCTGACAGCCGTCAGCCTTTGCAATTATCTCAGCAATACGCATCATATATCTGCGCATAATAATTGTCAATTCATCATGAGGACATTTCTCATATATCGCCAATTGAATGTCTGTAAAATTAACTATATGAAGCTTTATAGGACCTGAATACCCCGATACAATACGAGCAAGATCTATAACCTTCTGCTTCGCTCTTTCTGATGTGTACGGAGGAGCATTAAAATACACAGCCTCTAACTCTACTCCTCTTTTGGATATCATATATCCTGCAACAGGTGAATCAATACCACCGGAAAGAAGCAGCATCGCTTTTCCGTTAGTTCCGACAGGAAGTCCTCCTGCACCCTTGATAACCTTTTTCCCTGATTTCTATAGTTAACATAACATCAGGATTATGTACATCCACTTTATACTGCGGGAATTCTTCCAAAAGATAATGACCTATCTCACTGTTTACCTCCATTGACTGCATGGGAAAAGTCTTATCAGCACGTCTTGCATATACCTTGAAGGTCATTTCTTTATCACCATATCGTTTACCCATGTACTCTAAGCATTTGGTTTTAATCGATTCGAAATCAACACTGTCTTCTACAACAATCGGACATATACCCACTATTCCAAAGACCTTCTTAAGCTCATCTACAACATCTTCATAATCGAAATCACTTTCTGCTTCTAAGAATATTCTTCCGTATTCACGTCGTATTACAAAAGAGCCTAATCCGTCAACGTGTTCCTTAATTCTGTTACAAAGAACGTCCTCGAAAACATATCTGTTCTTTCCTTTTGTTCCAATCTCTGCGTATTTGATCATAAATGCTTTATATTCCATAGTCCACCTCATCCGTCTGCACATTAACGTTGCATTCTGTCTCTTAATAATCCATATCTATTCAGCTATGCTTCATAGATATGCGACAGGCATGATGCTTGCGCACATTCCAGTATGCCTGTCGTATTGTAAATATACATTACTATTACTCTTGTTCATAATTTCCCGTAATAATCGAGCCGTTATATTACAATCATCTTCTTGTAAATCTTCTTAATTCCGGCAATATTTCCTCTAAAACTTTAACAGTATACTCTGCCTCTTCAACAGTATTAAACTCACTAAAGCTGAATCTCAAAGTTGAATCCAGGAGGTTATTGGCAAGACCTATAGATCGCAACACCCCACTGACAGCCGGATGATTAGAAGAACATGCCGATCCTGCAGAAACGTATATCCTTTTATCTTCGAGCGCATGCAACAACACTTCACTTCTAACACCTTCAAAGCTTAAGCTGGCAATATGCGGTGCATCTCCGGAGTTATCTGTTACTCCTTCAATCTGTGTTGCTCCGCTGATCAACACATCTTTTACAGCTTTCATCTTGCTTATATTATCATCAAGCCTTGAATATATTATCTCAGTAGCTTTACCCATACCGGCAATCGCAGCGGTATTCTCCGTTCCCGAACGAAGTCCTTTCTCCTGTCCTCCGCCATATATAACAGGCTTAATCTTAACATTGCTATCCACAAAAAGTGCTCCGCTGCCTTTGGGTCCATGTATCTTGTGACCGCTCATGGACATGGCATCTATTCCTATGCGCTTCGGATATATTCTCTGCTTGCCAAATGCCTGTACAGCATCCACATGAAGCAAAACACTCCTCCCACTGCTTTCGTTATATTCTTTTATAACCCCGGCAATCTCTTCTATCGGTTCTACCGCGCCAATCTCATTATTAATCGCCATCACCGATACAATAATAGTTTCATCACATAGCTCTTCCCTAAGTTGTTCAATTGAAACCATCCCTTTCGAATCCACCGAAAGAAATGAAACTCTATACCCCTGTTCTTCCAAATGCAAGACAGGATTATACACGGATGCATGTTCAATCGGAGTGGTTATGATATGTTTCCCTGAACGTTTATTAGCCTCTGCCATTCCAATAAGCGCCAGATTATTAGCTTCTGTACCACCCGAAGTAAAGGTAATCTCCTTAGGATCGCATTTAAGTTCCTTACTTACAGACTTTCTTGCATACTTAATATACTTTTCTGCGTCAACCCCTTTAATATGTACGGAAGACGGATTACCATAATCAGTATCTATTGTCTCTAACATTATATCCCGCACTTCAGGTATTATCTTAGTTGTCGCTGCATTATCAAAATATACTTCCATTATATCTCCTTAAAGTTACATTACAGGTAACTCTTCTCTCTTTTCACACAATCACCCTCTGTCCGGTAAAGTTCTACTTTTCCAACAACCACATAAGAATAGATAAGATTGTCATTCCCGCTGTCTCTGTTCTTAATATCCTGTGTCCAAGTGTTATAACTTTACCATCAATTAATTGTAATCTCTCTATCTCAGAAGCCTCAAAGCCGCCTTCAGGACCGATAAAGATGCCAACAGATGACATATCCGCCGCTTCTTTAAGCACATTTCTTGAATGTTCCATACCTTCAGCACATTCATATGGTATTATAACATATTCTAAAGATTTCGCATACTCTAATGCCTGCTCCATATTCATTATGTCTCTGACCTTAGGAATCAAACCTCTCTTAGACTGCTTTGCGGCACTTTCAGCTATTGAATTAAGACGTTCAACCTTCTTAGAAGCTTTCTTGTCATCAAGCTTTACCACGCATCTGTTCATCATGACAGGTACTATCTCATACGCTCCCAATTCAACTGCCTTCTGAACAATCTGCTCCATCTTATCACCCTTGGGATATCCCTGGAACAAAGTAATCTTAGCCGGAAGTTCTCTTGCATTTCCGAAGACGTCTGTTATCTTCAATCTGACACAGGGTGAATCAGCAGTGTTATCTGTATACTCTACTATACACGCTTCATATTCCTTATCACTTCCATCACTAAGAAGAACTTTTTCTCCTATCTTCATTCGCAATACATTACGAATGTGATTGTAATCGTCTCCGATAATCTCAATATAATCATTCTCTAATTGCCAGGAATCTATAAAAAAGCGGTACATAGTAATATAATTCTCCGATTTCTTCCATAATCTTCACAATATCATCTATTATTTCCTGATATCTATACCAACAGTATAACACAGTTACGCATAATAATCCTTATACTATATCAACATTCAGCATAATTAAATGAACAATAAATCTATCGTGCCACAAATGATACCCATTCACCCATGTGGTTAACATCTATTATCTCAAAACCATTATCTATAAGAGCCGTTCGAACTTCGTCTTCTTTAGTATCGATTATACCCGAACTTATGAACACGCCATCCGGCTTCATAAAACGTCTTACAACTGCCGATAAAGGTATTATTACATCCGCCAATATATTAGCCACAACAATATCATACTTTCCGGACGCCTCTACTTTACCCGAAAAATCCGCATCATCTATAATATTACCTTTGACTATCTTATATATGTCGTTGTCAATATCATTAAGCTTCAGATTGTCTACACTCGCCTCAACCGCAAGTTCATCAATATCCACTCCATATATCTTAGATGCTCCCATCTTAGCAGCAATAATTGAGAGAATACCGCTTCCACAACCCGCATCAAGAACTGATATCTCTTTATCTTTCGATATATACTGTTTTAATGCCGATATACAAAGTTTCGTTGTCTCATGAGAACCTGTACCGAATGCCGTTCCAGGATCAATATATATTACAATATCATCCTTCCCTGCATCCGCAGTTTCTGTCCATGTAGGCTGAATTACTATATTATCTTCCAATCTAAATGGATGGAAGAATTCTTTCCAGTTATTCATCCAATCCTTATCTTCCGTCTCACCTATAGATATCCTGCCCGTTCCAACATCCATATATGATGACATATCATCAAGCTGTTCTTTAATGTATTGACACAAATCCTTTATATCTATTCCTGTGTTATCCGTATGTCTCTGATTATCCGATGATGTCGTATCGGCAATATTATCATTCCCCTTACGACAAATGTCTCCTTGGTCACCTTCCGAAATTGACTCATTAATATAACATGACACATAAGCCACACCATCATCAGGCGGCAGTTCCGGTAATATATCTATGAACATTGATTTCTTATCTTCATCAGATAAAGGAACCTTATCCTCAACTTCAATCCCTTCTACACCGTACTCACTCAATACGTAACTTAACATATCGGTTGCCTGTGTAGTTGTCTCTATCGTAATCTTAGTCCATTTCATATCTCTATACAGCCTTCCTAATATTATATGTCCTGCACGAACGGAATACATTATACCCTTAATCCATACATTTCGCAAGAAAAAACTGCCATATGTATATTTACACATGGCAGTTTTGATATTCAAATCTTCTACTTCTTCCCAAAACCTTTCTTTTTCTTGTGACCTGAAAAACTAAAATCACCCGAAGAATCCATGGATTTTCTTGCAGTAGAACCGGTTGCCTCATCGAAATTATTAAGAATGTTCTTCTGCTCCTCTGTAAGCTTGTCAGGAACCTGAACCACAAGAGTTACATATAAATCTCCCCTTGTATTCTTATTCCTAAGTGTAGGAACA
>CAJOLO010000153.1 GCA_905235345.1 uncultured Lachnospiraceae bacterium | reverse complement strand
ATCTCTCTTGCACCTGTTCCGATATCACCGGCAGGTACATCCTGATCTGCACCAATATATTTTGAAAGCTCTGTCATAAAGCTCTGGCAGAATTTCATAATCTCGTTGTCTGACTTACCCTTAGGATCAAAATCAGAACCACCCTTACCACCACCGATAGGAAGTGTTGTAAGAGAATTCTTGAAAATCTGCTCAAAACCAAGGAACTTGATGATACCAAGGTTTACTGAAGGGTGAAGACGAAGTCCTCCCTTGTAGGGTCCGATTGCATTGTTGAACTGAACACGGAAACCACGGTTAACCTGAACATTACCGTTGTCATCTACCCATGGAACGCGGAACATGATCTGACGATCCGGCTCTGTGATTCTCTCAAGGATTGCAAGCTTTCTATACTTCTCCTCATCCTGCTCGATAACAGGGCGAAGTGAATCAAGCACCTCTGTTACAGCCTGAATGAACTCCGGCTGGCCTCCATCTCTCTTCTTTACCTTCTCTAATACCTCATCAACGTATGACATGTTACTTTATCCTCCTTTTATTCTATTGAAAGGGTCTTTTCATAGAAAAAAGCACTGCAGACAAACAGTGCTTCATATCTGACGCCTTTGTCCTATGTCATTATACATAAGAAACTTAATTTTATCAAGTTAAATGTATTTCAATTTAATTATATTAACAAATTAAATTATTTTACTTTATATTATTAATAATACTCTTAATTAAATTAAGTTTACCGTCATTTTCCTTTACAATATTAAGTCCTCCGCATTATAACCTCTTCGTTTTCTATAACATCAGTGTTATAACGCAATAACATTAAAGCTTATATTTTAGTCTATATAACCCTTTATACTATGTTTCTCAACATTCCGATTCATTTCATTTATCAAGAAGCTACGATTGCCTTTATAAATTATACATATCCATACAGTCCTCGCACAGATACCTCGCCAGATATTATAATTTCCTGCTTACCAACTTCATTTTCAACAATAAGACCTCCCATATCATTAATACCCACCGCCTTCAATATTCTCTCATTCTCCTTCTCAATAATCTTTACTTCACGTCCTCTGTTAATAAGAAGTTTATTATATGTATCCGAAAGCTTTGACATATCCTCAGTCTCCATGAATATATCATAGTATTCTTCAAAGCAGTCAAAAAAACCGGCAAGCAGTCTTGCCCGTTTTACATCTTTTCCTTTCTCAATACTTATAGATGTTGCCATATTGTTTATCTCTTTATCAAACTCCTTCTGATTACAATTAATTCCGATTCCCACCACAACGTACTGAATGTATTCAAGATCGGTACTGCTTTCAGTAAGTATCCCACACACTTTCTTTCCATTCACCACAACATCATTAGGCCACTTGATCATCGTCTCAAGTCCTTCCTTTTCCCTGATTGCTCTGGCAACTGCCATTGCAGCAATTAATGTAATCATTGATACTCTGTCCACTCGCACGTCAGGATAAAGTAATACAGAATAATAACAGTTTCCGGATGGAGATATCCATTCTCTTCCTCTTCTTCCTCTGCCTGCCGTCTGCTTATCAGTGACAACAACCGTTCCGTTCTTATCTCCATATTCTCCTAAGTGTTTCGCCTGAATATTGGATGAATCAGTCTCCGGAAGATATATAATATTCTGTGCAAGCCATCGCGTGTGAAGATGTTCCCGTATATGCTTTTCATCCATTATATCCGGAGAGTTCACAAGTCTGTATCCCCGATTATTTACAGAATCAATCGTATATCCCTCTTCCTTCAAGGTCTTGATATGCTTCCACACTGCAGTTCTTGACAGTGATAAACTATCGCAAATCTCCTGTCCCGAAACATAATCATTTTCCTTTTCCAACATTCTCAAAACTTTTTCTTTTGTTGTCAATTCATTGCCATTCATATATATCCTCTTACCTTTTTTATTTAATTACATTCTCTTAAAGCTTTGTCAAGAGTCGATGAATCTAGGTATTTGCATCAGCTTCTTCTCTCTTAATTTTAAGCATCCCGTACAATGCTTCGCCTACATTAGAATTCTCCGTGAAAGGAATCACAAACTGCTCTCTTCCCACATAAATCTGAACAAGGCTGTAGTCAAGATTAGGATTGGGAACTACATATCCCAGATCTGTAATCTCATTATACATAACGACCCGCTCTTTCTTTCGCATTTTAAGGGTCATCGATTTTTCACCAAATACATATGTAATATCATATGCCTGCGGTTTCAAAGTCTGCCATAACAATACAAATCCATATAACATACATCCTGTGCAAAATATTGTAATTATCGCATTACTCTTTTCATGGCTTGTCACGACAACTATTATACGCAATACTGCAACAGCTATAAAAATAAATGCAAGACTTCTGATTACAATTCTGTTATTCTTATTCTTATGTACGGTATATTCCATCTATATTCCACCTTCTTTTTTATCTTCCGTATTCAACCCTTGCCCCTGTGAAACTTGTCTGAAATTCGAAAAATCACTCTCAGACTCATTCCAATCTAAAACGTTTACAATTTATTTTTACTCTATATCTGATTATACATAATTCTATAAAAAATACAATCCAGGAAATCTTCGTCACATTTTTCCAATCCAAATATCGCATAAAATTCCCAATAATTTAAAGGGATGACAGAATTTCCATCATCCCTCACTTTACGATTCCGAGCACATTTTTTCAAATACATCACATTATTTTTTCGCCATATCGCATATACTTCAAAGTCACGCCATCTCATTTTCACCACATCATAAATCCCCCGGAATCATCTCATCACATTTTACCAACCATATATATCAAATAACAGATGACTCTCACTTCAAATGTACCGGGTAACTTATTCGTATCAGTGGACGTTAGATAACCCATCTGATATAAGTCTCTACATATTCTTATCTATAAATGATATCCTTGCGTCCTGGTCCGTTAGAAACCATTGTAATCGGAAAACCTATCTGCTCCTCTACAAACTCAATATATCTGCGACAGTTTTCAGGAAGCTCATCATACTTCTTGATTCCGCGAATATCTGTTTTCCATCCCGGAAGAGTCTTTAATACCGGTTTAGCTTTCTCAAGCTTTGCTGTTGTAGGGAAGTCTGTCGTAACTTCACCGTCAATCTCATATCCTACGCACACCGGTATCTCATCAAGATAGCCAAGTACATCAAGCACAGTAAACGCTACATCTGTGGTTCCCTGAATACGGCATCCATACTTAGTCGCAACACAGTCAAACCAACCCATCCTTCTTGGTCTTCCTGTTGTAGCACCATACTCACCACCATCGCCTCCACGCTTTCTCAGTTCATCAGCTTCATCACCGAATATCTCACTTACAAATGCTCCTGCACCAACCGCAGATGAATAAGCCTTAACAACTGTGACAATTTTCTTAATCTCATAAGGCGGAATACCTGCTCCGATTGCACCATATGCAGCCAAGGTCGATGAAGATGTAACCATTGGATATATACCATGATCCGGATCCTTAAGTGATCCAAGCTGTCCTTCCAAAAGAATATCCTTACCATCCTTTATAGCCTGTGAAAGATATGCCGACGTATCACATACATAAGGTTCTACCATCTTCTTATATTCCATAAGTGTATCAAACAGCTCATTAACATTTAACAAAGGTTTGTGATATAGATGCTCTAACAGAATATTCTTCTGTACGATTACTCTTTCCAACTTCTCTTTAAGGCCTTCTTCATCAAAAAGTTCAGCGACCTGAAATCCTATCTTTGCAAATTTATCTGAATAAAAAGGCGCAATACCTGACTTAGTTGAACCAAAGGACTTTCCTGCAAGTCTCTCCTCTTCATACTCATCAAAAAGAATATGATAAGGCATTACAATCTGTGCTCTATCAGATACAAGAAGCTTCGGCATTGGAACTCCTCTATCCACAATCTCCTTAACCTCTTTAAATAATACAGGAATATTAAGTGCAACTCCATTACCAATAATGTTGGTTGTATTATCACTGAACACACCTGAAGGAAGCGTATGCAATGCAAACTTACCATAATCATTAACAATCGTATGCCCCGCATTACTGGAAACGAACAACAATATCCGCCTCCTTACTGAGCATATCTGTTATCTTTCCCTTTCCTTCATCTCCCCAATTAGCACCAACTACTGCTTTAACCATATTTCTTAATCCTTTCATGACATAATTACTAACAACATGTATCATTCAACATCTACAAAGTTATTATTTGTTATATTTGTATATCAATCCTATTATCTCTATATGGCATTGCACCTTATATAAGTTAAAACTCTCTCACAATATTTTCTGAGTATTCCTCAGCAAAAGTCGCAAACATTATGAGATAAAGGATAAATGCATATATAACATCTAAAAACCTATATGATAATTATACTCCAAGCATAGACATAAGTAAAATTAATATTTTTAATGTATGGTATAAGCATATCTTATATTTATATATTATAAAATTTATATAAATATAAGATAACACATTTTACGATACATAACACGATAATATAAAAATAGTTGCATAATAAAATGCCCCGACACCATCAAACTGATGGGCGGGGCTTAAAAGAGAGGAAAAATTTATGCAACTTTGAGATTCTTTTCTATAAATGTACGAATCAATGTCTTTTCTTTAGCTGTTGTTATCGGGTCAAGGACGATACGACCATTCTCC
>CAJOLO010000152.1 GCA_905235345.1 uncultured Lachnospiraceae bacterium | reverse complement strand
GGTTAAGACCGTGCTTTTTGAGTCGGCATGCTTTGACGGAACTAATATAAGACTTTCATCAAAGAGAATAGGACTTCAGACGGATTCTTCATTCAAGTTTACAAAAGGACTTGATCCTAATAATGCTATTGATGCGATTAATCGCGCATGTCAGCTGGTTGAAGAAATGGGCTGTGGAGATGTTGTTGGTGGAGTAGTTGATGTATATCCTAATCCGGTTAAAGAGAAGGTGCTTCCGTTTGAACCGGATAGATACAATGGACTTCTCGGAACGGATATTTCTAAGGAAGATATGTTGAAGTATCTGGAAAAGCTTGAACTAAAGTATAATGAGGCGGATAATACACTTACAATTCCGACCTTCCGTCAGGATCTTAATTGCACGGCGGATCTTGCTGAGGAGGTCGCAAGATTCTATGGATATGACAATATTCCGGTTTCGCTTCCTAAGGGTGAGGCGACTGTCGGAAAGAAACCGTTTAATCAGATGGTAGATAATGTGGCCAGGGAAATCTGTGAGAGAAACGGTTTTTCGGGGTATGACATATTCTTTCGAGAGTCCCAAGGTGTTTGATAAGCTTCTGCTACCTTATGATGCAAAGGAGAGACAGGCAATTGTTATCAGTAATCCGCTTGGTGAAGATTTCTCGATTATGAGAACTGTATCACTTAACGGTATGCTTACATCTCTTGCAACCAATTATAACAGAAGAAATAAGACAGCAAGACTTTATGAGCTTGGCAATATATATCTTCCCAAGAATCTTCCTCTTACGGAGCTTCCTGAGGAGAAGATGAGACTTACTCTTGGAATGTACGGAGACGGTGATTTCTTTGATCTTAAGGGCGTTGTTGAGGAGCTGTTTGAAAAACTTGGTATTATCGGTGCTGAGTTCGAGCCCGGAAACGATATACCATATCTTCATCCGGGACGACAGGCGAAGATTATGAAGGGTAAGCTGGAACTTGGTTTTCTGGGGCAGGTACATCCTGAGGTTGGTGATAACTATAACTTAAAGACAGAGGCTTATATTGCTGTTCTTAACATGGAAGTGCTTACGATGATAGCAACTTTTGACAGAAAATATGAAGGAATTGCAAAGTTCCCTGCAAGTACAAGAGATCTTTCAGTTGTTATGGATAAGAACATGTTTGTTGGTAAGGTTCAGCATGTTATTAAGAAAAATGCAGGAAAGATTCTTGAAAGCTGCGAGATTTTTGATGTATATGAGGGTGATCAGGTAGGAGAAGGAAAGAAGTCGGTTGCATTTTCTCTTGTATTCCGTGCTAAGGACAGAAACCTTGAATCTGCCGAGATTGACAGGACTGTCGAGAAGGTGCTTGCTGCCTTGAAGGATATGGGAATAGAGCTTAGAAGCTAAGATAAGGAATATTAGCAATGGTTAATGAAAGGACTGTCTGGTGATGATGGTTCTTTTATTGACCATATTGCAGTAAAATAGTAGTCGGCAAATACAATTGGGAAGAAGAAAAACAACTTACTTATAGTATTGATTGTGAACAGTAAAAAATCTTCCCTACATATGTTTCAAAGTATAAGAGTTGATCAGAAGAATTATAAAATTAATATAAGGGATTGAGAATATGCAGTTATCAGATTTTAATTATGAATTACCACAAGAGTTGATCGCACAGGATCCACTTGAAAAACGTAGTGATTCCCGTCTTATGGTGGTGGGAAGAGAAGATGGTTCTATAGAGCACAAGCATTTTTATGACATAATAGATTATGTAAACCCAGGAGACTGTCTTGTCATTAATGATACCAAGGTTATTCCTGCACGTCTTATGGGCGTTAAGGAGGATACAGGGGCTTCGATAGAGGTATTGCTTTTAAAACGCAAAGAGGAAAAAGTATGGGAAACTCTGGTAAAACCCGGTAAGAAGGCAAGGATTGGTGCAAGGATTTCATTCGGTGACGGACTTCTTATTGGAGAAGTTATTGATATCGTTGAAGAAGGAAACAGATTGATACGTTTTGAGTACGAAGGTATATGGGAGGAGATTCTTGATAAACTTGGACAGATGCCGCTCCCACCATATATAACGCATCAGCTAAAGGATAGAAACAGGTACCAGACTGTGTATGCAAAGCACGACGGTTCTGCGGCCGCACCGACGGCAGGACTTCATTTTACGGAGGAATTGTTAGAGCAGTTGAAAGCTAAAGGAGTGGAGCTTGCTCATGTTACTCTTCATGTGGGACTTGGGACATTCCGCCCTGTAAAAGTTGATAATATATTGGAGCATCATATGCATTCGGAATTTTATGTTGTAGAGCAGGAAGAGGCTGACAAGATAAATGCTGCGAAGAAGCGAGGTAACCGGATCATCTCAGTTGGAACTACCAGTACAAGAACATTGGAGTCTGTAGCAGATGAGAACGGAATTGTTAAAGCGGGAAGTGGTTGGACGGATATATTTATCTATCCCGGATACGATTTCAAGGTGATTGACTGTCTTATAACTAACTTCCATCTGCCGGAATCAACGCTATTGATGCTTGTATCCGCATTTTCTACAAGAGAGAATATGCTGCATGCATACGAGGTTGCAGTGGAGGAGAGATACAGATTCTTTTCCTTTGGGGATGCTATGTTTATACAATGATCATATGATTGGTTAAAAATGTTGGAGTAACGAACTTTAATTGTAATCCTGAATATATGATTAGAAAAATGTGACGAATACACTGCTTTATAGAAGAAATCAACGTGAATAATTGATTATAATTGACAAAAAATGTGGATAAAAAATGTGATGATTGGTGATGTACATATGGATATTCAGAATGTTAGCTCATCTTAATATTATTCGGATTTTGTATAAACGTGATAATTGCGTTATTTATTGATTGGAATAATGTGATACTTAAAATGAAAAATGTGAATATATAAATATGATGTGATTTTGTAACTCAATTGTACAATTAACTTCACGATGCATATTATTCGGTGGATGGCAGTTCTGGAATGTATTATGTTCCTGTTATCTGTCATATATCTGATAGTTAAGCTTCTTAAGAAGCTCAGCTGCAGATACGGCGCTTTCGTTATCATAGAAAGATAGTCGAAGGACTCCTTCGTTGTCTACCCTGTTATGCGTGATTCCGATATTTTTCAAATTGAGTCCGGCTTTACCTATATGAGAGACTGCGGTAGCCAGAGCATTCGGTTCATCCGGGATGTCAAGATATACATCATAATTCATTCGTATGACACCGGTTGCCTGATCCGGCACGGAATTTCTATAGTCTTTGGCACTTTCAAAAAAATTGAATATTTCTCTGGAATTGTTGTTCTCAATATAACTTATCATATCCTCGAGCTCTTTAATAAAACTTTTCAGCCCGTCAGTAATATTATGCGGATTACTCAGAAGAATATGTTCCCAGACTACCGGGTTAGAGGATGCGATTCTTGTTATATCCTTGAAACCACCGGCGGCAAGTTGTCTTAACATACCGTTTTCATCTTCTTTAGATGCTACAAGATTGACAAGGGCTGAGGTGATAACATGCGGAATATGACTAATATATGCTGTTATCTCATCATGACGTTCGGGACTGTAAATGATTGGAATTGCACCGAGATCTTCAAGAAATGTCCGAAATTCTTCTATCTTGGCTTGCGAAACTGTCTCCGATGGGGTTACAAAATAATAAGCATTTTCTATTAGTCGGTCATTGGCTGCGTCGTAACCGCTTCTTTCGGAACCGATCATCGGATGTCCGCCTATAAAGTAATTGTCAAGATTTTGCTCATGAATTGCTGTATATATGTCATTCTTCACACTGCCAACATCAGTCAGAATGCATTCCTCTTTCATAATACTTTTTAATATAGGAAGATAGGCAATATTATAATGAACCGGAGCACATAGAAAGATATAGTCACAGTTCTCCATGGATTCTATGGATGTAACGGCTTTGGTTAGTGTCTTTTCTGACAGTGCTTGTGTAAGGGCATTCTGATCTACGTCAAAACCAAGAATTTCTGCATCGGGAAATATACGTCTTATGGATTTGGCAATGGAACCTCCTATGAGTCCGAGCCCTATAAAACCAATACATAGTGGAGAAGTGTTCATTTCAGTACCTCGCTGTTAATTTTAGTATTCAACCTTACTTTATTGTAATATGGAGCGGAAGATGTGTCAACACTTTAAATCGTTAAAGTGCCGGGCGGGCGGATAAAAGTCGGGCGATTTCCTCATCAGATAACCTTCTGTATTGTCCGGGAGCTAATTCATCAGAAAGAGTAATTGGTCCAAATGACATACGTCGCAGATATAAAACTTTTCTGTTTATTGCCTGAAACATTCTTTTTACCTGATGGTATTTTCCTTCCTGAATTGTAATCATTACATAGCCGAGAGAGTCATTTAACGGAACATTTTCATTATAATAAGATGAAATCAATTTAAGGGGGGAAGCCAGAATCTCTAACCTGGCCGGCATGGCTGTGTCTAAATCTTCATCGCCTATCTCGACTCCGGAAGCAAAAAGAATTACATCGCTTTCAGTGACACAACCGTCAAGAATCGCATAGTAAGTCTTGTCAACATGGCTGCGGGGCGAAAGAAGTCTGTGTGCAAGTGTACCGTCATTGGTTATAAGAAGAAGACCTTCGGTATCTTTATCCAGCCTTCCTACGGGAAACAGATCCTTTCTGTTTGTATCAAGTAAGGAAAGAACGGTAGGAGCTAAATTATCCCTGGTGGCACTTACATAGCC
>CAJOLO010000151.1 GCA_905235345.1 uncultured Lachnospiraceae bacterium | reverse complement strand
TAATTCTGCTCTTTCATCATCTTTCCTACTTCCCTGCTCATAAGAAACATACCCCTGATGTTGGTATCAAAGGTCTGATCCCATGACTCCGTAGGATAAGTAAACAAGTCATTGAATATATCTATACCGGCATTGTTGCATAAAATGTCAACTCTTCCGAATTCTTTCCTGACAGTATCGACGCATGACAGAATACTTTCTTCGTCCGATACATCACAAGCTACAGAAATACACTTCACTCCATACTCTTCAATTTCTGTTTTTAACTCATTAAGACGTTCTACTCTCCTGGCCGCAATAGCCACATTCGCTCCCTGATTTGCCAAAGCTTTTGCAAATTGTGTTCCCAGACCGGAGGATGCTCCAACTACCAATGCGTATTTTCCCGATAAATCAAAATAATCTTTCATAAATTCTTTAACTCCTTAGTTTTCTAAAATCTTAAAAATTTATTATTTTATTTAATTATGTACAACAAAATATTAGTCATCTCAGCTATGTTTGTCAAGCCTCATTCAGAACTTCTACCCCGGTATAGTGTTTTCTGATTAACCGGACTAATAACTCACCTGCTCTATAGCTTAGATGTAGAATTTTTCCGACTAAGTAAAACAGAACCGCTTTTTCTTAATCAGTTAAGAAGAAGCGGTTCTCATAAATTGCTATATATTCGCTTTACTCTACATCCTGCAAAGCATCATAATTCTCCTCTCCTGTACGGATCTTAACAACCCTGCTTACAGGATATACGAATATCTTACCATCGCCAATCTTTCCTGTATAAAGTGTCTTCTTAGCTGTATCGATAACACTATCAACAGGGATACCTGAAACAACAACCTCCAGCTTAATCTTAGGAAGCAGCGTTACATCCATCTCAACTCCACGGTACATCTCTCCTGTACCCTTCTGAATACCACATCCACTCACCTGTGTAACCGTAATACCTGTAACACCGAGATTGTTGAGTGCTTTCTTAATCTTATCATATCTTGAAAGCTTTGTGATGATAACAACCTTATATATTCCCGAATCAGCAACAAGTCCTGCATTTGCCATATCCTTTGTAGTATCGACTACCGGAACGGCTGCATTCTTCTGTGACTCGCTAGCCCTATCATAATCATCTACTCCAAGATTTGTATTTTCATTTTCACTCATCATGGATTCATTAATATCCATAATAGCGAAGCCTGAGTATGCTGATGCAAGTCCATGCTCTGTAAGATCAAGTCCTTCAATCTCCTCTTCCTCAGTAACACGCAGACCGAATATCGCTTTAATGATCATGAATGTTATCGTAATAGCAACAAATGTATAAATAGCTGTTGAGAACATACCCATAAACTGAAGTCCAAGCTGTTTAAATCCACCGCCATATAAAAGTCCTTCACCGGCAATCTGGTTAGCACCGAATGTCACGCCATCACCGATACCTCTTGCAAACCCCGGAGCATCAGCTGTTGCAACAAGACCAACTGCAATTGTTCCCCATACGCCGTTCATAAAGTGAACAGCGACAGCACCGACCGGATCATCAATGTGAAGCTTGTGATCAAGAAGCCATACGCCGAATATAACCAGAAATCCGGAAACAAAACCAACAAGTATTGCACCAAATGCATCACACACATCACATGGAGCTGTGATTGCAACAAGTCCTGCCAATGATGCGTTCAAACACATTGAGACATCAGGCTTACCATATTTAATCCATGTAAATATCATACACACAACTGTCGCAACAGACGGAGCAATTGTTGTTGTAACGAATACAGATCCCATCTCTGCAACACTCGTACATGCAGCACCGTTAAATCCATACCAGCCAAGCCAAAGAATGAATACACCCAAGGCTCCAATCGGAAGATTGTGTCCGGGGAATGCATTGACTTTAACAACCTTACCATCCTTCTTTTCAAACTTTCCTATACGTGGGCCGACCATATAAGCACCTACAAATGCACAGATACCACCGACCATATGAATACAGTTTGAACCTGCAAAATCGTGAAAACCTTTCTGGGCAAGCCAGCCGCCACCCCATGTCCAGTGAGCCTCAATCGGATATATCAGTCCTGATATAATTCCGGAATATACACAGTAACTCAGAAATCTGGTTCTTTCAGCCATAGCACCCGATACAATGGTTGCTGTAGTTGCACAGAACACTAAATTGAACACAAAGTTAGACCAATCAAAGGTACTGTATCCTGTAAAAATATCAAATCCCGGTTTTCCAAGAATACCTGCAACATCTTCACCAAGAAAAAGTCCGAAACCAATCAATATGAACATTACCGTTCCAATACAGAAGTCCATCAGATTCTTCATAAGAATATTACCTGCGTTCTTCGCTCTGGCAAATCCTGTTTCCACCATGGCAAATCCGGCCTGCATCCAGAACACTAATGCTGCTCCAATCAAAAACCAGACCGCAAACAATTCACCATCAAGTGCATTCATAATTTCTTCTGTCATAATAATTCCTCCCTTTTTTACAGTTCGCGCTTTAGCCTGTGGCAAGGTGGCTTATCACCTGTATGTTTGTGTTATAAAGGCATTATATATTTTTATCCTTTCCCAAAATCAATCCCAATCCATTCTTACTAAGACCATCTGCCTCTAACAAAAAAACGACGCTGAGGCATTTCTTATTACGAAACACCATTGCATCGTTAAATATGGAAAGAGATGAATTTTCAGAAAAAATAAAGGCGCCTTAGAGTTTCCTCTAAGACGCCCTTGCCTTTTACTTATGTGAGTATAGCACTGTAATAATATGTTGTCAACAACTTTTTAAGTTATGTGAAAATTGAACAAATCTATCCAATTTGCCCTTATAATTCCGTACATTATTGACAAGCAATCAGGCACATAGTAAAATAAAAATGTCTAATTTTCACACTAAAAATGTTCAAAATTTATAACTGATGTAAAAGGGAGGTGCTTATGAATAATGAATTTATGAACCGAAAGGATAAAATTATTTCTGCAGCAATCCAATTGATTGATGAATCCGGTTTAAGCTCTCTTACTTTTCAGAATCTTGCCATAAAATTCAACATGCCTAAAGAAATGCTGTACCGATATTATGGGAGTACCGACGAGATACTGGAAGAGATTGTTGATGTGTTTACGAATCAAGATGCCATTATTTTTGCAAAAGTCGAAGCAATGGATATACCTCATGTGAAAAAAGTTAATGAATTTTTTAAATTAGCTTATAATACCTATCAGCGCCATGGTAATTTTCTAATTTTACCAATGAATTTTGAAGAATTAATACATAACGTGCATACCCGTGATATTCTTGTTCACTCTATAAAGGCACGGATTAACTTTATAAAGAAAGAATTCGAAGCTGCAATGAATGATAAAGAAATTACAGATGTATTGCTAACACCTGAGGAACTTACGGATATATACTATGGTGTGCTGTGGGAGAAGATTCTTAATCACAGGATATGGGAAAAGGATGTTGATTTTACCATGGAAAAGAATACAGTATTTGAGAAAATCATTGACGTTTTGAAAATTGCACAGAGCAATCCCGAATAGAATTCCGGTTATTGCCTTATATGAACTTATAAAAAACAGTCAGAATAGATATCAATATCTGTTCTGACTGTTTTTGTAATATAAGCATATATAAACATCTCATGCGTTCTTGTCGATGAATGTGCTTAACACCTTCAGCTATACATTCCTGCAATCCTCAGAAGGCTTTTATCTCAGTTGGAGTTTAAGCTTCCTTTAACAGTTTCTCGGCACTTACTATCTTGGCACAAAGCGAGAACAACTCCGTTGCAAGCTTAAGATCATCAATCGGCGGATATGTAGGTGCAATACGAATGTTAGAGTCATGCGGATCCTTGTGATACGGCCATGTAGCACCGGCATCTGTCATTGTAACTCCGGCCTTCTTAGCCAGCGAAACTATATTCTTTGCACACCCCTCCAGTGAATCAAAGCTGATGAAATAACCTCCGTTAGGTCTGGTCCATGTACCTATTCCAAGTTCTCCAAGCTCTCTGTCCAATATCTCCAACACAGCTTCAAACTTAGGTCTGATGATATCTGCGTGCTTTGTCATATGCTCTGTCATACCATGAATATCCTTGAAGAACCGCACATGTCTTAACTGATTAACCTTATCATGTCCTATGGTCTGATTCTTAAGCTGTTTCTTAATATCATCCATATTATTAAGAGACGTTGCAAGTGCGGCAATTCCGCTTCCCGGGAAGGTTATCTTAGATGTTGACGC